>WRKH01000050.1 GCA_009778175.1 Turicibacter sp. | reverse complement strand
CTGCTCTGCTCTGCTCTGCTCTGCTCTGCTCTGCTCTGCTCTGCTCTGCTCTGCTCTGCTCTGCTCTGCTCTGCTCTGCTCTGCTCTGCCAATTGTAACATAGTTCGGCACGGCTGTCAACCCCCTAGGTAAAATATTTTTTTACACCCACAAAGCATTATAACACAACTTGTTTGAAATGGCAAAATTGTTAATAGGCTTTTCGAAATTTTAAGGAGTATCTGGTTGCACTACAGCTTCATAAGCAAAAGCCATTCTTTAATTTTTGGACGCAAGTCGTCGGCTTTTTGCAAGTTTCAACCAAAATATTATAACACACAACTGGCGAAATATCACTAGACTTTTTTGACAAGTTTTGGAAATTTTAAATTTTATCGATTCCCGGCTGACTGTCCGCCCTAGTTTAAAGTCAAGCCATAAGAGTCAAACGCATACTTCTTGGCAAGCTCGTACCTATCGGTCTTTGTGAACTCTCCCACTAGCTAAACGGCAGTTCCTCGTAGCCATTTATTATATCACAATGGGGTTTACGTAGCATAAAAATTTTGGCAAGATGCAGATAAATCCAATAAAAATGAGCGTGCGGCAGAACTCCACGGTTTAAAAACATTTGACAAACAAAAACCAATCCATTACAATGAGAATGTGGAAGGCGTGTATGTGGGGCAGAGCCTCACGGTTTTAAGGATAAAAATATGAATAGTAGTAAAAAAATGAATGGTAAGAGTGCGATTAGCGGAAAATGGCTAAAGATAATCTTTGGTGTTTTTGTGCTTGTCGTTATGACGGTTTTTCCAAAAATCGTTTCGGCACAGGAAATTGGCAACCCCTCGCAATTCGACCTCGATGTAATATTCGTTATTGACGATAGCGGCTCTATGATTAGAATGGATCCGCAAGACCTTAGCTTGGAGGCGGCTAACCTCTTTATATCGCTGACCAGCGAAACCGATACAAGAGCAGGTTTTGTGTTTTATTCCGATGACCGCCGCCAACGCAATTTGACAATCCCGCTTACCCCTGTTGGAGATAGTGTAAATGCCAGCAATGTGATGAATCTGGCAAGAAATACACCAGGCAGACGAGAACCCGCTTGGACAGATGTCGGCTGGGGTCTAATCGAAGCCGATAGATTACTAAGCGAACGAGGAGATAGCCAAAGACAGCCCGTTGTTATACTTGTTACAGATTCCCATATCCAAATGGGATCTTTTGCAGGCGAAACACCCGATAGCCGAACCGATAGAGACGAATCCATAGCGGATATTTACCGTATGACAGAAATGTTCGCCAACTTGGGGATACGGGTGCATACGATATTTTTTGATTTTTATCAAGGCAACCCGCCTCAAAATATTATCGATAATAAAGAACCCGAGCTAATCGAAGCGATAGCCGAAAATACAGGCGGCACTTTCACACATATATCAAACGCACAGCAACTGCCCATAGCTATGAGCAATATATGGGCTTTTGAGGTAACGCATTTTGATATTGACGATGACGGAAGACCTGACGGCGGAGCGAGTTTTCAGACGGTTTTTGAGGCAGAACCCATGGACGGGCAGAGCAGATATAATATCGATATTGAAATACCCAATGACAGCGTTGCGGCGGCTAATATTATTATTCACGGCGAAATGAGTTCGCTTTTCGATATGAGACTTTTTCACCCCGATGGTTTCCTTGTAGACATTATTCGGGATACAAATATTAACATTACTGAAAGCGACGCATTTTTGATGATACGTATACTAAACCCCGCTAGAGGTAATTGGCGTTTGGATTTGCCAGGAACGGAAGATATTAGCGTAACCGTGCAGCTTTTGAATATATACGAGATAACCCCTTTTTTAGAGATGAATCCCAGTCAGCCCATACAGGGCGAAACCGTGATATTTACGGTGGGTATCATACGTTCTGGCACAGGGGAAATTATTGATGACAGTGCTTTTATTAGTCAATATAATCCTGTACTCCACATAATCGATGCCGCAGGGCAAGAGTCGACCTATCCATTTAATCAAGGGATGGCGGAAGTTGCACTTACCCGTCCTGGAATACATTCGGCTCATGTTGTCATGGATATTCGAGGTCAGATACAAACCTCTGGTGAAACCCATTTTTCTGTAGAGCCTTTGGTTCTCGTATTAGAAACAGCGTCGGGGCAATTTTCGCAGATAGAGCCTATCGTATTCCAAGCCCTTTTTTTAAATCCTAGCACAGGAGAATATCGGCAAATTGAGGCTATTGATTTCGGAGACATAATGCTACATATAACCGACCCAAATGGAGTTCAGACACAACAAACTTTTGGGCAGGGAATACAGTTGCCGCTCCCAGGCGAATATACCGCCTATGCCGTGCTAATCGGATACCCCCAAGAGTCGGAAACAGTATCTTTCACAGTTACCATTGCCCAAGAAAACCCGTTATTATTGGACGGTGCAATCTTTGAAACGGAGATATTTTTCAGGCGAGATGCCTTTTTAAGACTAAATGCCGAATCATATCAGATAACTTTCAACTTTGAGGATTGGGTGGAATCTGCCGTACCAGGATCGATTTTTACCTACCATGCAAATCTGTCAAATGCAAGCGAATGGGAAAATTATTTTAGCATACATACGCAAAATAACAGTGATGAGATAGGTCTAACGATTTTCCCAAATGTTGGCGTGGGGCAAGGTTACGTTATAGCTAGAAGCCAATGGGGATCGTATGCCGAACTCCCGATTTTGATAACAATATCGATAACGACATGGTGGGGCGATTACTGGATTTTTTTTGCGGTTGCGGTTGTTGTGGTAATGCTTGGGATTATTTTCGCCATAAAAAGCCGAACAAACCGCCGAGTTGCGGCGGCTATGGACATTATGCTGGAATATAGAAATGCCAGCGGAGGCGATAGTGCAATCTTTAGGCGTTATAACTTTAGAATAGCGGAAGAGCCAGCTAAAAACCTGCAAACGAGTCATGTGCTTGTAAAAGATGTATTAGCCTACATCGTTGAATATCCAGAAGATGGCGAAGCAAATATCGATAGCGGCAAAAAGGGGCTTTTGGCTAATATGATAGGAGATGAAATCGTCCTAGTTGGCTCGTCAAAATATAATGGAAACCCTGTTCTGATGAAAATTTCCAGCGAATGTTCGGCTCGAGAGAACGGCAATCTTTTAGAGCCGATACCCAAAAAATTGGAATTATCTGAAAATAGGGAGATAAAACTATCATGGGTTATCGGCGAAGCAACTGCAACATTGACACTTATACATATTGTGGCATAAAATATCATATACCCAGATGCAGAGGCGAATATTGCAAATTATGAGACAATTTGGATAACCAAAACAAAATTTAAAGTTTGTCCACTTTACAAAGTGGCGGGGGGCTGGGAGCTGGTCCCCAGCGGGGGGTGGGG
>WRKH01000049.1 GCA_009778175.1 Turicibacter sp. | reverse complement strand
CGTAGGGGCGAACTCTGTTCGCCCGCCGCCGCTAAGTTAATGACAGTGATATTATCCGCCTGTGTGGCTTGCTCCGTGCGGCTTGTGCCGAATTTAGTCAAATAAAATTAAACTGCTGGGGATCGGCGGATTTTAGGTTTTTTTAACCGATAGCTCTATTTTTTGGTCGTTTATTTGCCATTCTTTGGTGTAGTAACCGACATTTTCGACATTGATGGTTGAGTGTTTTATTTCGTTGGCTAGAACTTCTGTTGCTATTAGCTCAGAATTTTTTGCGAATATGGGGTCTAGGACGGGATTTTGGCTGTGAAGCAGCGTTATTTTGTCCATTACCTCAAAACCTGCCTCTTTTCGCATAGTTTGTATCTTGCTGACCAATTCTCGAACATAGCCCTCTTCTATTAGGTCGGGTGTTAGTGTCGTCTTTATCGCAACGCTGATATTGCGTTCGGATTGCACGGCGTAACCAGGCTGTTGCACGGTCTCTATCAAAACATCGGACTCTGTAAGTTCTACGTTAGTGTTTTCGATGGTTAGCTGTAAAATCCCCTGTTGTAAGGCTTTCATGTTAGTGTCAGCATTTTGGTTAAGTGCCTCTGTTATTTTCGGTACTAGTTTGCCGTATTTAGGGCCTAATGTGCGTAATTGAGGCTTGAATTTGTAAGAAATGTAGGCTTCTAGCTCCTTTAACGGTGCAAAACGGACGGTTTTTATGTTTAATTCCTCCGCTATAATTACCGCATCTGCCGATATTTGGTCGGTTTGTTCAACACCTACTATCATCTCTGATAGGGGCTGCCGATTTTTCATTCCCGATATATTTCTTGCCGCTCGCCCCAAGGATACAATATTTAACGTCTCTTCCATGGATTTTTCCAAGGCTAAATCCACAACGGCATCGTCGTAACGAGGGAAATCTGATAAATGTACACTTATCGGTGCTTTCTCATCGCCTGTTATCAAATTCCTGTAAATCTGTTCTGACATGAAGGGCGTGAACGGTGCAGCCAATTTAGCCGTCTGCATAAGCACATAATGCAGTGTCATAAATGCCTGTATCTTGTCGTCCTCCATGCCGCTAGCCCAAAAACGCTCACGTGAACGTCTAACATACCAGTTGCTCAAATCGTCCACGAATTGTGTTAATGCACGGGTCGGCTCGGTAATTTCATAGCTTTCGAGCGAGGTGTCCACCCTTTTTATCAAGGAATGTAAACGAGATAGTATCCATCTATCCATGGTTTGGAGTTTGTCGAAATTTAATGTGTGTTCGGTCGGATTAAATTTGTCGATATTGGCGTAAAGCACGTAAAATGCGTAACTATTCCATAGCGTAACCATAAATTTACGCTTGGCTTCCTCCACCGCATCGTCGGAATAACGGGTGTTTAGCCACGGTGCGGAGCTAGTGTAAAAATACCAACGAATGGCATCCGCTCCGTGTTTTAATAGACTTTCCATGGGATCGACGTAATTTCCTAGGGATTTGCTTAATTTTCGCCCCTCGGCATCTTGCACGTGTCCCATTACAATGCAATTTACGAAAGCGGGTTTTTTGAACAGCAGCGTAGAGATAGCGTGTAGCGAGTAAAACCAGCCTCTTGTCTGATCGATTGCCTCCGAAATAAAATCGGCTGGGAAATTTTGTTCAAATAATTCCCTGTTTTCAAAGGGATAATGCCATTGAGCAAAGGGCATAGAGCCAGAATCGAACCAGCAGTCTATGACCTCTGGAACTCTGTGCATTTCCCCTTTGCATTTTGGGCAACTCAATAAAACTTGGTCGATATAGGGCTTGTGCAGCTCTATGTTTTCGGGGAAAGTGTTTTTTGCCATTTCCCTTAATTCAGCTACACCGCCTATACAATGCCGATAACCACATTCACATTCCCAAATAGGCAGCGGAGTACCCCAGTAGCGTTCTCGGCTAATGCTCCAATCTATAACATTCTCCAAAAAATTTCCGAAACGCCCAGTGCGGATATTGTCAGGCAGCCATTCTATCATATCGTTATTTTTCAGCAAATTTTCCCGCAAATCCGTCATTTTGATAAACCATGCATCTCGTGCATAGTATATGAGGGGGGTGTTGCAACGCCAGCAAAATGGGTAGTTATGCGTATAATCCAATGCCTCGAACATCAAATCATTTTCAGTCAAATACGCTATAATTTTCGGGTCGGCATCTTTTACAAACATACCTGCCCATGGCGTTATCTCCGTTACAAAACGACCCTGTTCATTTACTGAATTTACAAAAGGCAAGCCAAAATCCTTGCAAACTCGTGCATCGTCCTCTCCAAATGCTGGAGCCATATGTACAATGCCCGTACCGTCTGTTAGAGTTACATAATTATCCGCCGCCACGGTGCAATATTTTTCGGAGGTATTTAGCAAAGATTTTGCAAAGGGTAGTAGCGGTTCGTATTCCATTCCCACTAGCTCTTTGCCCGTTAAAATTTTTGTGATGGTGTATTTTTCGCCCTCTTCTGGCTTTAATACGGTATCCGCTAAGGCTTTTGCGAGTATAAAAGTGTCATTGCCAATTTCCGCAAATATGTACTCTTCCTTAGGATTTACACAAAGTGCAACATTCGAAGGGAGCGTCCATGGCGTTGTCGTCCACGCTAGAAAATGGGCGTTTTCGCCCCTTACCTTGAATTTCGCTATTACAGATTTTTCCTTAACCTCTTTATATCCCTGCGAAACTTCATGGCTAGAGAGTGGTGTGCCGCAACGCGGGCAGTATGGAACTACTCTATATCCCTTATAAATCAAGTTTTGTTTCCAAATTTCAGAAAGTGCCCACCAGACGGATTCTATGTATTCGTTCTTATACGTAACGTAAGGGTTCTCCATATCCGCCCAGAAAGCTACTCTTTCGCTCATTTCTTTCCAAAGGCTTTCGTAGCCCCAGACGCTCTCTTTACATTTTTGGATAAACGGCTCGATTCCATACACTTCAATATCGGGTTTCCCGCTGATTCCCAGTTGTTTTTCAACCTCTAGTTCAACAGGTAATCCATGCGTATCCCAGCCCGCCTTACGCAAAACCTTGTAGCCTTTCATGGTTTTATAGCGAGGGATTGCATCTTTAACGGCACGTGTCAGCACGTGTCCGATATGCGGTTTACCATTTGCGGTTGGCGGCCCATCGTAAAATGTATACACGGGGGCATTATTATTTTTTTCGTCCACACTTCGTTCAAAAACCCTATTTTCACGCCAAAACGCCAAAACTTCCTCTTCACGTTCAGCAAAATTATGACTAGTATCCACTTTCTTATACATCACAACACTCCAATTCTATAAGACCGTGGGGCTCTGCCCCACACCCCGCTGGGCTCTGCCCAGACCCGCAAGGGGCTCTGCCCCTTGACCCCGCTGGGGGCGCGCCCCCAGACCC
>WRKH01000048.1 GCA_009778175.1 Turicibacter sp. | reverse complement strand
CCCCAGCCCCCGCCACTTTGAAAAGTGGACAAACTTTAAATTTGGGGTTGGTTTTTCGTTGGGTTTGGTTTCCGTTTGTGTAGGGGCGGATAGAATCCGCCTGTGTTCTTCCGTGTTCTGTCAGTTGCTAACTGTTATAGGGGTTTGTTGTGTTAAAAGATATCTTGTACATTATAGCATAAAAAAAATTTTTTGGCTAGGGTTTGGGGGTGGTTTTGAATCATGGCTACTCGGATGACTTATAATTTGGCAATAATATTGGCGTAGGGGCGGATAGAATCCGCCCGCAACCGCTTACGGCAGATAGGTCATGGCGGTTTGTTGAGCCACGGGCGGATAATATCCGCCCCTACGCTGATGTCAACATAAATTATGAGTTGATTAGAGAGCCATTTAGTTGGAAAAAATCTAATAACCTTGACAACAACAAAAATTGATGATATTATGAGCATGGAGGCAGACGATTGCAGAAGACGGTAACTTACAACGGTCGCAAACCATGGACGGAGGGTCAAAACTTGAAGATTAAAATTTTTGCCTGTATAATCATCTTTGCCCTGATATATGCCCTTGTCATTCTGCTGTTTAGGCTAACGGAGCTGTCAAATTTTCCAGAATCCATGGCTTTTGATTTTACCGAAATAGAGTTGCTGGACATCTCAAATGTTGATGCATCGATACCAAGATACAATATTGTGGGTCAGGATATAATCTATGTGCTTGGAATACCCGTCCTATTTGAAACTTTCATAGACGGCCAAACCATAGTTCGTATAGCCTCGCTTTTGGAATGGACAGGCGAAAATTATCGTATAATCGAGCCTGGCGAGCCAGTGCCGCATATAATGCCAGACGGATTTGCGGATTATTTGAACGAAATTATGAACGATATGGACTTAGCCCCAAGCAACCAAATCGAAACGGAGTGAATAAGATAAAGCCGATAAAAACTGTATGGGAAGTAAACGCCGCTTTCTTAAATATTTGGCGATTGGATATGCCAGCGATATGTATAGAGTTTACGAAAGAGGATTTATACAGACCCAGTGAAATGGCGGCGTTAATCAGAGCCACAGAGTTGAATTTTGGAAAAACGCTGATTCTGTCCAATCTACCACAAAACAGTTTAAGGCTGGGTTGGGCGGCATTTCCATTTAATGATAAAGAATATATATTTAGCACGGAAAATATAGGGTCGGTGCGGTGGACTAATGCGATTCCGCAGAATATTTCCAACCTTTTGGTGGAAATATGCCTCTCTCTAAAGATTCGGGTACAGAATATACAGGGGATAGACACCTTGGAATACCGTCTGACCACCCATATTTGCGAAAAAGAGCCGTCTTTTTGCCTATTTTTGCAACAGGGCGATGGGATACGGCTGATTTTTGCGGAGGATAATTTGCCTACAGACACCTATTTTTTTAGCAACGACCAGGCATTTCGAGATTTGGAGTTGCAACGAATTTGGGAAATCGCTGCACCAACCTCGAAAAAGGCCTTTATAGTCGAAAATAATGTGGGCTTAAGCTGGTTACACGATTTTTTAGAGCAGCGTTCCGTAAATATCGAAACACAGAATTTCAAGCAAGCCGTGATAGAGAAGCTGCTTGTCAGAAAGTCAAAAAATTAAAAAAACAAACGAGCGGGTCTGGGGGCGCGTCCCCAACGGGGTGTGGGGCAGAGCCCCACGGTTTTAATCAGTAAAAAATTGAGATGTGAAGCCATGTTAGAGTATGAGGAAAAATTATATAATCGTGGAATACGCCGAGTCGCTGGGATTGACGAAGTGGGTCGAGGTACACTTGCAGGGCCTGTAACGGCGGCGGCTGTTGTCTTGCCGCAAGGTCTTATAATCCCAGATGTAGACGATTCCAAGAAACTTTCAGCGAAAAAACGGTTGGAATTGGCTGAAATTATAAAGGAAAAGGCGTTATTTTACGCAATCGGCTGGGTAAGTGCACCGATTATCGATAAAATCAATATTTTACAAGCCACCTATTTGGCTATGCAACGGGCATTGGAAAATTTGACGGAAAAGCCCGAATTTTTGCTTATAGATGGCGTTAAAGGCAGTTGGCAACATGAAATCGACAGCATATTTATAAAAAAGGGCGACCAAAAAAGCCAAAGCATAGCCGCCGCAAGCATTTTGGCGAAAGTGGCTAGGGACGACTTTATGGTAAAGCTACATGAAAAATATCCGCTCTACGATTTTGCAAACAACAAGGGATACGGCACTCCCAAGCATATTGCGGCACTAAAAGAGCATAGTTTCTGCCCTTTGCATAGGGAAACTTTTTTGAAATTTTTAGAGGTTAGTGCAGAATGAAAAATTTGTATTCATTGCCCGAGGGGTTTACTTTCAAGGCTCTGATTTTGGACATACGCCCAGGCAAAGTAACCATAAAATTGGAAGGCGGCGACCGTTTTACAGCTCGGAGTCTGGTTTTGCCAGACGCTCGCATATACGAGGAGAGTTATTTTCGTGTAAAATCCAACGATTTTAAGGGATTGGTGCAGCTGGAAATGATAAAAGCCCCGCCCGAAGAACGCCAGGCAAGCATTGTGCAGGAGGCTCTGCAAAATGCGGGCTTACACAATGTACCTGATAATGTACATTTGGGCAAGGTTTTAATCGAGAATAATCTGCCGTTAAACGCCGAAACATTTCAGAAAATGGCGTTTTTTTCGCAAGGGCAAGCGAAGGATATGGAAAAAGCCGTGTTTTTGATTAAAGAGGGTTTTTCGACCGACCTCTCAAACGTAAAAACCCTTGAAAACATACTCGACCCCAATATGCACATGGGCTTGTTGCTAGACGGGATAATGCCGAATTTGGACTTGGAAAGCCATAATCTAACACCTCTAAATGAATTTTATCGGGAACTTAGCGAGACTTTGCAGCAACTGAAAAAGACCGTTACGGAGCAGACGGACACCGCCGATATACTACAAAAATTGGACATATTGCGGGAAAATTTGGATTTTATGCGGAGGGTTTCCAAGCAGACGAAATATTTTCAGATTCCCTTTACACACAAAGGTAAACGCCGATGCGGCGAGTTATTCAAATACGACAGCGGCCAGTTGGTTGTAGGGCTTGACACGGAGCATTTTGGGCGTATTGAAGTGGGGTTGGACAAGGCACTTAATTTACAATTTGAGGCGAAAGAGCATAAGACTTTGACTTTGATAGAGGCACAGAGCAGCTTTTTGGTCAAGGAACTGTACCAAAGAGGCTTCACGGTTGCCAGCATCAAGTACAGAAAAAAAGACAGCCGGACCACGATACTAAGCACCGATCCAAAAAAACTCACCCCCTCACCACAAAACTATTCTTTCGATATGCGCATATAAACGGTTTTAAGACCGTGGGGCTCTGCCCCACACC
>WRKH01000047.1 GCA_009778175.1 Turicibacter sp. | reverse complement strand
TGGGGCTCTGCCCCACACCCCGCTGGGCTCTGCCCAGACCCGCAAGGGGCTCTGCCCCTTGACCCCGCTGGGGGCGCGCCCCCAGACCCGCACCTTTGTAATGTTTAAGTGTTTAGTTGGTTGTGTTGGGAGGACTTGTTTATGGATAAAAGAAGAAGGAGAGTTTTGATAAAGCTAAGCGGCGAAGCCTTGGCGGGCGATGGCGGGCATGGTTTTTGCGATGCAACGATTGAGAAAATCGCCGTAGATTTGGTAAAGGCAAAGCAACATGGCACGAAGATGGCGTTGGTTGTCGGAGGGGGTAATTTTTGGCGAGGTCGGTCTGGCAAACACATCGATCGTGTTCGTGCCGATCAAATCGGTATGCTCGCCACCGTTATGAACGCCCTCTATCTAGCTGAAAGTTTCCGAAAATTGGGCTTGCGTTCCGAAGTTATGACACCCATGCCTTTTGCCAATATGACCACCGTTTACGAAAAACGTAATGCTCAAAAGCTAATGGACAGAGGAAAATTGGTAATTCACGCAGCGGGGCTATGCCATCCGTTCTTTTCCACGGACACAGTAACAGCCCTCCGAGCGGCGGAAATCGATGCAACTTGCGTACTTTACACCAAAAATGGTGTTAGCGGCGTTTACGATAAAATCCCCACCGACCCAACCGCTCGTATCTACAAAACACTTTCGTATGGAGTAGCCATAAAAAACGACCTGCAATTTGCCGATTCCACCGCTCTTTCTATACTAACCGAGGCAAAATTGCCCTCTTTTGTGTTCGGCCTAAACGAAAATGCAGGGATTTCTCGCATCTGCGAAAACCTATCCCAACACCCAGGCTTCGGAACACTACTAAAAACAGAGACAGAAGAAATTTTTTACTAAACCCAGCCACAACAAAAAAGCCACAAGGAAAAAAATAACAAAACGAGCGGGTCTGGGGACGCGCCCCCAGCGGGGTGTGGGGCAGAGCCCCACGGTCTTAGAATGTGAGGAGGAAAAATATGCAATCAGCGAATGAACAGTTGATAAAACCGTTTGAGGATAGAATGAAGAAGTCTGTGGATGCGTTGGAAAATGAGTTGGAAACGATACGAGCAGGGCGAGCAAATCCAAGAGTGCTAGATCGTATAACGGTGGATTACTATGGTGCACAAACGCCGATAAACCAAGTGGGTAATATAACCGTACCCGAAGCTCGTATGTTACAAATTGCCCCTTACGATATCTCCACATTGAAAAATATCGAAAAAGCAATCTTAGCATCCGATATTGGCATAAACCCTAGTAATGACGGGAAAATTATCCGTCTTGTGTTCCCCGAACTCACGGAGGAACGCCGCAAAACGCTGGCAAAAGAAGTCAAGAAAAAAGGCGACGATTCGAAAGTCGCCCTGCGAAACATTAGACGAGATGCCATCGATTTGTTTAAGAAACAGCAGAAAAAAAGCGAGCTAACCGAGGACGATTTGAAAAGCCTTGAAACGGATGTGCAGAAAATTACCGACAAATATGTAGAGGAATTGGACAAACGTGTCGAGGCAAAAACTAAGGAAATATTGACAGTATGAGAGATTTTCCCACTCACGTGGCAATTATTATGGATGGTAACGGGCGTTGGGCAAAGGCTCATCATCTGCCCGTCAACGCAGGTCATGCCAAAGGTGCGACAACATTACGAAAACTTGTCCCGCTGGCTGAAGAAATCGGCTTAAAACACCTGACGGTTTACGCATTCAGCACGGAAAATTGGAGCCGCTCCCTTGATGAAACAGACGGACTTATGCGGCTTATGCGAGAATATCTTCTCAAATACATCAATGACGTGAAAAAAAACAATGTTCGTATCTCCGTTATAGGCGACATAAACAAGTTAGACGAGGATTTGCAGATAAAAATACACGAACTAACAGATTTAACTGCCGAAAAATCGGGGATGCACCTGCATATAGCGATTAATTACGGCGGACGGGATGAAATCGTTCGTGCCGCCCGCAAAATCATTAACGCTGTGCAAACAGGCAAAATTTCAGCTGCGGAGATTGACAATCTGGACGAAAAGACGTTTGAAGATTATTTGGATACAGCAAACACGCCTCCGCCAGATCTCATCATACGAACTGGCGGCGTTGTGCGGCTTAGCAATTTCATGCTATGGCAGTCGGCTTATGCTGAAATTTATGCAACCGATGTTCTGTGGCCAAATTTTTCTATCGACGACTTAAAAAAGGCTATCGAATGGTATTCTGGCGTGGAACGCCGTTTCGGAGCTAGATGAGCATAAATCGCAGATTGCAAGTAAACTGCGACAGCAACATAAAAAACGAGCGGGTCTGGGGGCGCGCCCCCAGCGGGGTGTGGGGCAGAGCCCCACGGTCTTAGGAGTGATTCTTTTGAGTATTTTGGTGAGAAAAGCGACTGCAGCGGATGTTGCGTTGTTGGAAAATAACCCTACTTGGGGTTGTGAGGTTTCGGAGTTTAAATGGCATTATGACGAAGAGGAAATTTGTTGGCTTACGGCGGGCGAAGTTACCGTAACTTATGACGGCGGCAGTGTTTCGTTCGGGGCTGGCGATTATATTGAATTTCCCAAAGGGCTTTCCTGCGTCTGGAAAGTAACGCAACCAGTTCAAAAACATTACGAATTTCGGTAGTGTCTCTTTCGTTGCGGCAATGTGAATTTTCGGGTTAATGTTGTACCCTCTTATTTTATTGCACTATTAGCGGTGCCTCTGTAGCTATGACCACATCGTCTTCGGTAAAACCTGGGGCGATTTCCTTTAGTAGAAGCCCATCGGGAGTTACCTCCATTACTGCCATTTCAGTTATTATTAAATCGACGGCGGCGACTGCCGTTAGGGGTAGGGTGCATTTTTTAAGGATTTTGGGTGTGCCGTTTATGGTATGCTCCATTGCGACAATGACCTTTTTTGCACCGCTTAATAAATCCATTGCACCGCCCATTCCTGGCACCATCTTGCCAGGGATTAGGTAGTTTGCTATATTGCCCATTTCATCTACCTGCAAAGCGCCCAAAACAGTTAAATCCACATGACCGCCACGGATAATGCCGAACGAAGTCGCACTATCGAAAAACGCTCCGCCAGGGAGTATCGTAACGGGCTGACCGCCTGCGTTTACGATATTTGGATTAATTTCATCTTCACCGAGAGCAGGGCCTAGGCCGACAAAACCATTTTCCGATTGGAAAAGCACGGAAACGCCTTTTGTTACAAAATTCGCCACTTTAGTAGGCAGACCTATACCCAGGTTCACGACCCAGCCATCTTGCAATTCCCGAGCCACTCGTTTAGCTATTCTCTCCTGCATCACTTTTTTATCCATACAAAACTACCTCCTTTTTCCTTTAAAACCGTGGGGCT
>WRKH01000046.1 GCA_009778175.1 Turicibacter sp. | reverse complement strand
CCCCCCGCCTGCCGGCGGGCAGGCACACCCCGCAAGGGCTCTGCCCTTGACCCGCAAGGGAGCGCGCCCCCTTGACCCCGCTCATTTTTTATTGGTTTTAGGGTAAAATTTGGCGGGGGTTGTTTTTTTCGCCTCCTTTCTCAAATAAAAAACCGACTCGTAGCAACTCATTTTGCTAGGAATCGGTAATATTGCAAGGTTGGAGGGTTGTGTAAAATGCGGCGGTGCCGTGATTTTACACACTCTTACAACTATACCGCTCCATACTCTGTGGAGTCGCTACAGTAACGGCAATGCCGTTAGTAAATGAGGCAGGTCTTCCGACTTAGACATCAAAGCAAGTAATTTCGGCCTTCTCGGGTATATCCAATGGCTGTTCGAGCTGTTCGCTAATCGAACTTGAAATTTTGCTAGTCAATACGGCAGCAGGACTGTTCAGGATTCTAACCTGATTCCCTATTATCGTGCGATTTTCGCTTCTGCAGAGAGCGGAATTGCACGCACCACATTTTTTAATACTCTAATTGTAAATGAGTTGGATTTGTTTGTCAAGGATTGCTTGAAAAAATTTTTTCGGGATTCCGTTCGGGCGGCTTCCGCAATTTTTGCAAATGAGCAGGGGCTGAAAATTCAGCCCCTGCAAAAAATTTTAATTTAAAACCAATCTGGTGGTGTGTCCTCGTAAGCGTCCTCTTCTGTCTCGTCAATAGGCGGCGGCGGTAATAGATCGTTTACGTCTGGTAGATTGTTAGGCTCCTCCTCTGGCTCTGGTTCTGGCACTGTGGGTATTTCGGGTATACTTGGTAGTACCCACCAAGGTTCTTCTGTATCCTCAGCTTCGTCCGTATCGTCCGTGCCGAAGCCTGGTAAACCTGGCAAATTCGGCAAACCTGGAAACCAGTTTGGAATATCTACATTGGTTTCGCCATTTTCGCCATAACCATCATCGCCATATTCGTCATCGTGTCCAAAATGCCTATGTAACGCTGGCGAACATGGAATAGTAGGCACAGTACCAATCACAAATAAATCGCTAACCACAGTACCTGCAGACCTGCAAAAATCGCTGGGAGCAAAGCCTGAAACTCTACAGATGCTACCATTTACAACAGTGGCAGGACGATTGAAATTTCTAAAGTCCAGCTCAAGCTCCGTGTGTACACGCTCCATGATTTCACGCCATATGTGCAGATGCGCACCATCAACCCTCAATTCACGAGGGCGGTCAAAGCCCATCCATACGCCAGCTGTAAAATATGGCGTATAACCCGTGAAGCCCAAATCTTCTGTGTTTTGGGATGTGCCTGTTTTTCCCGCTATCGGCATATTTAAATTTCTAAAATTGGCACGTGGACCTGTGCCGAGCGTCATCGTATCCCTCATCATGTCTGTTAAAATGTATGCTGCAGCCTCGGTAATTACACGTTCGGGACGGATTTCGTTTTCCAACATTATCCTGCCCTCGTTATTAAGCACCATTGTGTAGAAAACAGGTCGATTGTATTCGCCAGCATTGGCAATAGTTGCATACGCCGCCGTAAGCTCTAGCTGTGTAACACCTCGGGTCAATCCGCCAAGCGGCACGGAAGCACCTACATCTCTGAAAGTTCTGCCATCGCTTAAAGTGCCTTCAAGCGTGGTAAAGCCCAGTCTTGTCAAGTAATCAAAAGCAACCTCAGCACCCACTTCATAAAATGCTCTAGCTGAAACGATATTGGCAGAGGAGTAAATGGCACGTCTTGAACTTGTTGGGCCTCTAAAACCAGACCACCAGTTGCCAGGCGACCAATTAGTAACGCCATCGTCAAAAGTCCAGGGTTCGTCCGTGATATGCGTTGCCGCAAACAAGGTACCATTATCTATACCAGGTAAAAATGCCGCAAGCACCTTGAATTGTGAACCAGGCGAACGAGTAGCAACGGTTGCACGGTCAAATGTGCGATTGGCTGTTTTGTCGCCCCTGCCGCCCGTAATTGCTAAAACATGGCCATTGTGATGATCCATCAGGGTGAAAGCCGCTTGCGGCTGTGGCATCAAGATGTAGTTTTCGCCAATCACAACGTCATTCGCCGAGAGCATTTCCGTCATAGCCTGTTCTTTCCATGCCTCAACCGCCTCTAAATTCGGCACACTGCCGCGTCTAAAGAAATTATTTACCTGATCGGTAATCTCGTTACGTGCCGTTATCGTGTATTCAATATCTATGGAAAAAACATTGGCGGGAAAAGCGTCTTCATCCATAAAAACGCTATCGACTATCCTTTGTATACGCATATCCTGCGTAGCGTAGATGGTCAGTCCGCCGCCGAAAATCCATGCATTTGCTTGTTGCGGTGTTATATTAAACTCACGCATCAAGTCGTCCCGCACCTGATCCAGAAGTGCATCTATAAAATATGAGTGAACAACACCCGAGACCAATTCCGTTATATGGTCAACCTGAATCCTGTCGTGAACGGGATCTAATACTGCCATTCTATGCTCATGTTCAGTAATAAAACCAAGACGCAACATACTATCTAGCACGAGTAACTGCCGCTGGCGGTTACGCTCGGGAAAACGATCGGGCAGATACCGAGAGGGATTGCGAGTTATTGCCGCAATAACAGCACTTTCGGAGATAGTAAGCTCGCTTACGTCCTTGCCAAAATAATTCCAAGCTGCCACCTGTACACCGTGCCAATTTCTGCCCAAATTAATCATGTTCAGATATGATTCCAAAATGATTTCTTTGGCTATTTCACGAGATCCGCCGTTTGCCTCAGCAAGTGTGCGTTCAAATTGTATCGCCAAATACTGTTCCTGCAGTTTGCTTACAAAATCGTTACGCACCAAGCCTTGCATATTCTTTATAAGCTGCTGTGTAATAGTGCTTGCACCCTCCGTGCCACGTTCAGGTTCGAACAAATTATTCCGCAAAGCCCTGACGATTCCTCGGGGGTCGATGCCATTATGTGTCAAAAAGCGTTCGTCTTCAATGGCAATAAAGGCTAGTTGCAGATGTTCGGGGATTTGGCTTATGGGAACAAATTGGCGATTTTCGTCTCCCGAAAGTTCAGCCATCACTTCTCCTGTACGAGCTTCTATTATGACGGAGTTATAGATGCCTGGTCTTATTTGTGCTTCAAAATGTATTTCGGGTGCATTACGCAAAATACCCAGATACACCCCAATAGCACCGCCTGCCAAGGCAAACCCACCAACCAGCACCACTGCAAAAACTACCCTAAACGCCAAAATCCCAATCGTATTCCGCAACCGAGTAGCATACGGTTTCTGATGAAATTTCCGCCGCTCATTATTATTATTTGAATAATCCATACTTTCTCCTCTCCTACACACTACCAAGTTCAAAACCGTGGGGCTCTGCCC
>WRKH01000045.1 GCA_009778175.1 Turicibacter sp. | reverse complement strand
CCTCGGCTTTCTCATAGCGTCTTTCAGTTTCCTTGCGGTCTTCCTTATACCGTTCCTCAGCTTTTTCGTAGCGTTTCAAATCCTCTCGCCGCCGCTCTTCCACATTTTCAATATATTCTCGAAAGCTAACGGCGTTCTCAGCCTCAAAAGTGATCCGCCTGTACATTGTTTTCATATTAACACGTCCCTTTTCCTTACGAGTGAGTATCATTATACAGAGGGGTTTTTAGTTTGTCAAGGGGTCAAGGAGGCGGATAAAAAAGGGGTTTCTATTCCCCCGCACCGCCAACCAAATGTCATAAACCAGTGGAAATGGTATTGCAGTAGTCTAATAAATCTTCGTATGCCTTGATTGTGTCGTTGCTGTGTGGTACAAAGGAGGCTAATGGTAGTTTTGAAAATTTGCATCTGTAGCCGTAATGGTTGATAATCATCCGCATATTTTGTAAAGTGTTCGGTGTTATCTTCTCCAAAAATGCGTTTAGCTTTGATTGTAGCATTTGTGCACTGATGAAATCACCAGCATCTGCGAATTTTGTTATGGTGCTTATCGGTTGCCCCAAAATGTTGAACGATATGCCTATAGCACCGTCGAACCCAATAAGTGCGGCAAATGTAACAAATTCATCATAACCCATAAGTAACTTCTTGTCGGGATTATTTCGGCGTACCTGCTCCGCTAACTTGAAATTCGTATCCGTGTATTTCAACCCAACTATATTCGGTAACTGCAATAATTCGCCTATCTGCTCAGCATCTAGCACAACTCGGTTGATACCAGGAAAATAGTACAGATAGATGGGCATATCTATCTCAGGAGCTAGGCGTTCAAAGTAACCCTTGAGCTCCGAAAATAAAATGTTGGAATATTGCGGTAGCAAAATCCCGACCGCCTCATAATTAAGGTGCTTGGCACATTCGGCAAGCTCCAAAACTTCGTGATAATTGCTACAACCTATTTGGGCGTAAAGACTGTAATCGCTGGCGTTTTCGGCGGCTAGGTGCAACATTCTTTTTCGAGACTCCAAATCCATAATAAAACTTTCGCCGCCCGTGCCGTTTATGAACAATCCATCCACCCTTGACATTTCACGGTTGAAACGGATTATCTCTTTAACTCCCTCTTCATCAAGCTTGCCATTTTCATCGAAAGAGGCTAACAAAACAGAATAATTTTTCATATCACACTCCAATACTGGGTTATAAAACCGTGGGACTCTGCCCCACACCTCGCCAGGGCGTGCCTGGGACTGCACATCTTTTGGATTTTTATTGGGCTTCAATTTGCTTGTGGCACTACCAGAAATTCGGGCAAAGGGCAGAGCTATATCCACTTTTTCAACCCCAAAATCTCATCTCGAACTTCAGCCGCCACCTCAAACTGCAGCTCCGCCGCCGCCAACCGCATCTTCTTCTCCAAGGTCTTGATAAGTGCCAAAACCTCTGCCCTCGACATCGACTCGGGGTCTTTTGCTAACCCCTTTTCTTTCTTTGCAATCGGGGCTGTCGCTCGTATCAATTCCCGAATCTCTTTCTGTATCGATTGCGGCTCCTGCCCGTGTAATCTGTTAAATTCCTCCTGTATCGCTCGGCGGCGGTTGGTTTCCGAAATCGCCCGTTGCATCGAGTCCGTCATGGTTTCCGCATACATTACTACCTTGCTATGCACATTCCGTGCCGCACGCCCTATCGTCTGTATGAGCGAGGTCTCCGATCGCAGAAAACCCTCCTTGTCCGCATCCAAAATCGCCACCAACGCACATTCGGGTATATCCAAGCCCTCACGCAATAGATTTATCCCCACCAGCACATCAAAAACGTCCATGCGTAAGTCTCGCACAATTTCCAAACGCTCCAAGGTATGAATATCTGAATGTAGGTATCGTACACGAATCCCCACTTCCGCAAGATATTTGGTCAAATCCTCTGCCATTTTCTTGGTCAAGGTAGTTATGAGTACCTTAAAACCGCCCTCAACCACGGCGTTTATTTCACTTATCAAATCGTCAATCTGCCCATGAACAGGACGTACAAAAACCTCGGGATCTAACAACCCCGTCGGACGGATAATCTGCTCCACAACATTCTCTGTATGTTCTTTTTCGTAAACACTAGGCGTTGCCGAAACAAATAACATTTTCTGAATTTTCTCCTCAAATTCCGCAAATCTAAGCGGGCGGTTATCCAACGCCGACGGCAGCCTAAATCCAAAATCCACAAGTGTCGTCTTTCGTGAGCGATCGCCCTCGTACATTCCTCGAACCTGTGGGATTGTCGCATGGGATTCATCTGCAAAAATAATAAAATCCTGGGGAAAATAATCGAGCAGCGTATGCGGCGTAGAGCCCGCCGCCCTGCCCGCCAAATGTCTGGAATAATTCTCGATCCCCGAACAATAGCCAATCTCTCTCATCATTTCAATATCGTAACGAGTCCGTTGCAAAATCCGCTGTGCTTCTAGTAGCTTTTCTTCCGCCTTAAATCGTTCCACTTGTATCTTCAGTTCTTCTTCGATTCCGCTAACAGCTGCTTCCATCTTATCGGCACTGGTTACAAAATGTGATGCTGGAAAAATTGTTACGTGCTGTCTCACGCCCACAATATTGCCTGTCAGTGCATGAATTTCCGTGATTTTATCAATTTCATCGCCAAAAAACTCGACTCTCATGGCATTTTCCGAAGAATCGGCAGGAAAAATTTCGACCACATCGCCTCTTACCCGAAAGGTTGCTCTTTCAAAATTCACGTCATTCCGATTATATTGAATATCCACCAGCCGCCTTAGCACCTTATCCCTATCCGACTCCATTCCGACTCGCAGGGACAGCATATTTTCCCGATATTCCTCGGGATCGCCCAAGCCATAGATACAAGAGACGCTGGCAATAACAATCACATCGTCCCGTTCAAAAAGAGCCGAGGTAGCTGAGTGTCTTAGTTTATCGATTTCCGCATTAATCGCCGAGTCTTTTTCGATAAAAGTATCGGTGGACGGCACATACGCTTCGGGTTGATAATAGTCATAATAACTAACGAAATATTCCACGGCATTATGGGGGAAAAACTCCTTAAATTCGCTATACAGCTGGGCTGCCAGGGTTTTATTATGGGCCATAACCAAAGCGGGTTTTTGCAATCGTTCAATCACATTTGCCATAGTAAACGTCTTCCCGCTCCCTGTAACCCCAACAAGCGTTTGAAACCGTTTCCCTTCCTCAAACCCTCGAACAATCCCCTCAATCGCCTCAGGCTGATCCCCCGTAGGCTTAAAGTTCGACACTATCTTAAACATTCTTCCCTCCTTAAGACCGTGGGGCTCTGCCCCACACCCCGTTGGGGGCCAGCCCCCAAACCCCCGCCACTTTGAAAA
>WRKH01000044.1 GCA_009778175.1 Turicibacter sp. | reverse complement strand
AGAGAACCTTGCCTATGGATTTTTATTTGAAACTTTTGTACAACCTTTTTCAAGCAATTTGAGATTGCCACTATTGGCTGATAATATTTGGATTTTAGTCGGTCGAGGTAATTTTTCTGGGGCTGAAATGTCTGGACGAATAGCAAAAGAGGCGGGTTTTACTCTGGTTGGGCAACAAGCTAACACTAGAAACAGCATGGGTCGAGTCCATTTTCCATTACCTAGGACGGGGCATAATATCGGCATGGATTTATTTTACATAACAGACGATACAGGTCGTAATACAGAGGAATTCCCGCTAGAACCGCATTATTTCAACCGCTCTGGCATGGATGCGTTGGACACGGTGCTTGCCATCATCGCCGAGCGGAGCGAGTAGCAAAAACTTCCCCACCTCAACGGTGTCCTCCAGGACACCGTTTTTATTTTCATAGATAAAAAATTACCCCAATCCAACTAATCCGACCAATCCATCAGAAAACTCCAAAAAAATTTGACTACCCTCAGCGACTGTAATATAATTATAAAAAAGTTTTTTGCACATCGTGTGGGTGGTAAATACGACAATTACGACAAAATACGTCAATCACAAATCGCTAACACCCACCCCGCAAACGATTGATACGACTCAAGCACTAGCCTAAAAAATAAACGAATCAAGGGGCTGACTCCCAGCGAGGGTCTGGGAGCAGAGTCCCTGCGATTTTAGCCTAAAGGAGGAGAAATTATGAGGAGAATTAGATTGTCGGTTAAGTTGATGCTTAGTATTGTTGTAGTCTCGGTGTTAGGGCTAGTGGTGGCGTTTTTTGTTGTCAATGCCTTTGTGAGACCGATGATATATGATAATATTCTGCAATCTGCCGAAAATGAGATGATTATACACGCCAATGAGCTGGACTCGTGGTTTGTGAATAGTCAGTACGTGCTAAATAGCATTGCAATCACGTTTCAACTGTTTGGACGTGAGAATGTCAGGAACATCGCCGAGAGTTTTCAGATGGAATATGATTTTTTGGAACTTGCTTTTGTGGGCTTTGCCGATGGCTCCATTATTGCGGGAGATGAATTTGAAAGTCTCGATTTTATTGTAACGGAAAGGCCGTGGTATTTGGCTGGTAGAGCGGGTGGCGGGCAACCAACTTTTACAGAACCGTATGCCTCCGTATCGCCGCCGCATAACCTAGTTGTTTCTGTGGCACAGCATATGCCCGATTTTTATGACTCTATCGTGGCTATAGATGTGTTGTTGGGTTATTTGATTGAACTTCTACATTCGTATGATATGCCAAATGGTGGCTATCTGTTTCTGCTAGATGCAAACGGGCATATCGTTTCGCACCCGAACGCCGCCTATGAACCGACTTTTGAAGCGGGTTTGCAGTCAATTGTGAATCTTGCGGAATATGACGTTATGGCAGAGATTGAAACCTATGGTACGGCGAGATTTACGGGTGCGGACGGCTCGGAATCGTACATTATGACCTTTGAAATTCCAAGCAATGGCTGGATATTGGCTGCCATCTTCCCTGCAACGATTACCGATGTGCCTGTTCGGCAAGCGATGTCTGC
Source organism: Turicibacter sp. (assembly GCA_009778175.1). GTDB lineage: Bacteria > Bacillota > Clostridia > Lachnospirales > WQUN01 > WRKH01. The sequence goes on along the minus strand of WRKH01000044.1, from coordinate 1,787 downwards.
TATATTTATTACATTTGCGGCTGTTTTGGTTGCCGTGGGCGGTATTATCCTGTTTGCCACCTCCCATATAATCGGCGATACGATAAAGGAGAAAATTAGGAATTTTAAGGCAATGTCGAAGGCTCTGATTAACAACGAGATTATTGTCAAAGAAAATTTCGCAGATAGCTCTTTCGGTCTGACCGTGCTGGACGATGAATTTGAGAAAACGGCAAACAATATCTCTAACATAAGCCGAGATATGGCAATCTTGTACGACAAACACGCTGGCGGAGATTTCGATTGGCGGATTGATACGGCAGAATATCACGGCGTTTACAAGCATATCGTTACGAAGATGAACGACTTGACATTTGGCTTTTTGAACTCTCGGGAAATAATTTTGGATTTTTTCCAGGCGGTGGCAAAGGGCGATTTTGAGACGGAATGTCGGCATACGTTCTCGGGCAAGGAGGCGTTTATCAACGATATTTTGAGCGATGTCAAGCAGAATATCGTTGACATAGCAACAGCAATTTCAACGGCGGCAGAACACGCCCAGCGCGGCGAGGTTAATTATAGCGTGGACACTTCGAGATTTACGGGCGAATGGGCAAACACAGTAGCATCGATGAACAATGTGATGTCCTCTATAAGTACACCCATTTCCGAGATACGCATGGTGTTGGAACGCTTTAATGACGGGCATTTTGACAAACGGATAGAGGGTAAATATTCGGGAATTTTTGCAGAGATACAAAAGGACGTGAATAGACTTGTACAAGTGATGGGCGAATATGTGCGAGAGATTGATAGTTGCCTCGGGACGTTGGCGGCGGGCGATTTGACTCATCGTTCCGCCATGGAATTTCAGGGAGAGTTCGGAGAGATTGGAGAGTCGATAAACAAGATTGCCGAGACGTTACAGAAGACGCTTTCAGAAATTTCACATTCTTCGCAACAGGTTTTGGAGGGTGCAAAACAGGTGGCGCAGAGTGCAAACAGCTTGGCAGACGGTGCAATGAATCAGACGGCTTCTATACAGCATCTTGAAAATTCCGTTACGGTGATTACCCGTCAAACTCATCAGAACGCTGAAAATGCGAACGAGGCGAGCAACATTTCCAATCGGTCGACTCAAAATGCTTTAAAGGGCAATGATGCAATGAAGCAGATGCTTGAGGCGATGGAGCAAATCAAAGACTCGAGCAACAGCATTTCTCAGATAATCAAGTTGATACAGGACATAGCGTTCCAGACGAATCTATTGAGTTTGAACGCCTCTGTGGAGGCGGCACGTGCGGGCGAGCAGGGCAAGGGTTTTGCCGTGGTTGCGGAGGAAGTTCGTTCCTTAGCTGTACGCAGTCAACAGGCTGCTACTGACACAACGGAGCTTATAAAAAATTCATTAAAACGGGTAGATCTCGGCAGCACTGTAGCGGAGGCGACTGCCAACACACTCGAAACGATAGTTACGAGTGCAAACGAGCTTTTAGAGATAATCTCAAACATAACGATTTCTTCCGCTGAGCAGGCTACGGCTGTAAGTCAGGTTGACAACGAAATCAACACAATTTCCGCCATAATTCAAAGCAATTCCGCTTCTTCCCAACAAACTGCCGCCGCTTCCCAGCAACTAACTGCTCAGGCTGAACTATTACGCCATTTAGTATCTTACTTCAGATTATAAGACCCTGGGGCTCTGCCCCAGACCCCGCTGGGGGCCAGCCCCATATACACTAACTTAACCAGCAAACAACTGAAGAACCCTAGGATCCAGGCGTTTTTCAAGATATAAACTAGCTGAT
>WRKH01000043.1 GCA_009778175.1 Turicibacter sp. | reverse complement strand
CCGACGACGATTTCCAATACGCCAAAAGCAAAGGATATATGTTCGAGCCGCTTAAACAAAGCCATGACGAGGCATTAGAAATGGCTTTTTCCGAGTTTTCAAAATGCACCAAGAAAAATGTAACGGATTTGTTTTTGGCAAGCCTAAGCACACACCGCTTGGAGTGGCGAGCAGGGCTACCAGCTTATGCGTACATGAGAGCCTGTCCGAAACACCAGTATCAAAGAGATTTGAGCGATTTTTGTTGCAAACTATGCGCCACAATCAAAGAACAAATCGTAGATTTTTCCTATATAAATAAAATGATATTCGGCTATGGCGGATTTGTTACCGATCCAGTGCTGAAAGACGTGGCTTTCATGTTAAAACAGCACAATAAATTGGAGGTTATTGAGCCAACCGCACAAGATTTCAAGATTTTTAACTCGATATTGCAAATTCTAAAAAACGCCGAGGCAGACGACTCGCCCTCGAAAATTCAGAAAAAATTGCGGACGATAAAAGGTTTCAAATCTGTCGAATACCAACGCAGGATTTTGTTGGAAACGCTGGGATATTGTAGCATTTTAGAGACGGAAAAGCACAAGGGGCTGTTGCACAAGCAAAATTTCAGAAATTTCGGACTTGGACCGCACCGCCCCAGGTCTGATTGGCACTATCCTGTCGGTTGGTGGAAAGGCAAGGACGGAGTCAATCAAGCCGCCTTGGAATTTTGGTTCGGCGAATATACGGAAGTGGATTTTTAGGCGTATTTTGTATTTTATAGACAAAACACGCAGCAAAAACTGAATTTTTGCCACAAAAAAGCCCCTCGGATTCCCCCAAAGAGGCTTTTGTTTGCAAATTCCGCAAATTTTCTCAAAAAACGAGAATCTCAACCTACATAACTTTCCGAGCCACCGCCAAAACCGCCCTAACTGGCAACGGCTCCATTTTCCGAGAAACAGTCTTCAACAACGCTACAATCTCCAAATTTTGCGGACATTCTCGTTCGCATTTCTTGCAATCTACGCATTTTCTCGGACTAATCGGCATTTTCGTAACCGCCGCCGTGCTTAGTACATATTGCGCCATTCCTGTCATAAATCCCTGCACATATCTGTTATTGTACGCCGCAAAGCAACTCGGAATATTTATCCCCTGTGGGCAGGGCAAGCAGTAATTGCAACCTGTACAGCCGATTTTATACTTGCTTTTGAAGATTTTTATCACTTTCTTGTATGCGTCCAAATGCTCCGCCGTCAATTCAGAGAAATTTTCCGCCGTTTGAATATTTTCCGACATAATTTCCTCGGAACCCACGCCGCTCAACACGCAAGCGACCTCTTTTTGTGCCCACAACCACCGCAATCCCCAAGCCGCCGCCGACAAATTGTCAACTTTCCGAAAAACCTCAATCGCCTCACGCGGCAGCCCAGTCGCCAGCCGTCCGCCCAGGAGCGGCTCCATCACGATAACAGGCACGCCTCGCTCATACGCCGCTTGCAGCCCAACCTTGCCGGCCTGAAAATTCTCGTCCGAATAATTGTATTGAATCATGCAAAAATCCCATTTTCGGCTCTCCAAAACTCGCAAAAATTCCTTGGACGCACCGTGAAACGAAAAGCCCACTTTGCGAATTTGTCCGCTCTCCACCTTGTCCGCCAGCCATTCCTCCACGCCCATGTCAACAAAACTTCGCCAATGGTCGTAACTGGATACGTTGTGCATTAAATAATAATCGACATACTCCGTCTGCAAGCGTGCCAGTTGCTCGGCGAAAAATTTGTCGAAATCCGCCCTCTTTTTGCACAGCAAAAGCGGTAATTTTGTGGCTATAAAAACGCCCTCTCGCTTGCCGTTTTTCCGCAAAATTCCGCCTAAAATCTTCTCGCTGCCGGGGTACAGATACGCCGTGTCAAAATAGTTGACCCCACGCTCGATTGCACCCAAAATCAGCCGTTCCGTCTCCTCCGCATTGCGTGAAAACCGCATACAGCCCAGTCCCAGCACCGAAATCTCATTGCCAGCCACATTTTTGTAATTCATATTTACCTCCCATTTTTGGCGGAAGTGTTGAACGCCGCCGATGGCGTAAAATAGCGAAAAACTCCCCAACACAATCCGCGAATTTTTGTTACAACCTTATTATAGCACGGAAACATCAACTGAATATCAACTGCGGCGTGGACGTTTGTCAGTCTTTTTTTATTATAGCTGACTTTTTTTGGTTTGTCAAGGGGCGTATTTTCCGCAAAAAAAGCCCCTCGGATTTCTCCAAAGGGCTTTTTTTCAACCGCTAATCCCTGTCAATCTCAAATTTCAAAATTTCCCCAGTTTCCACATCTATAAGAAACTCATACTCCAATCCAAAATCTCGAAATTCCACGTCCCAAACCCAGCCACGGTGGCTGTTTTCGGTTAATCTGGCGTAGGCAAATTCACTTGGAACAATCCCCATTTCCGCTAGGAAAGTTTGGGCTATTTCTCGTGCCATTGCCTGGGAAATCGGCGTATTTTGCGGCTGATTGGGATTTGGCGTTGGTGCTATCGTGGCGGAAGATACGCCTGTGCTATTGCGGCTAGTCGCCGACCGCAAAATCCGCCCTGTTGTGATGTCTACAAAAACCTCGTGAAAAAGCGGATGAACCGCTCCCTCCGTGCGGATTTCCATATCCCAAACCCAAGCGTTTCTCTGATTGTCAAATACGACACTCGGATTTCTCGTGAACGTGCCACCGTTTGTCCGCTCCAAGGCGATTTGGCGGGCGTTTTCCGCTGTTATCGTTGGAGTTACGGTCGGCACTGTTGGCGGATTTATCGTGTTTTCGGCTGCTTCTGCAACCGATATTTCCGATTGTTCCGCTCCGTTTGCGGCGCTGGCGGCGTTCAAATCGTCTAAATCGTCCAAATTCTCTGAACCATTCAAACTCCTCAAACTGAGCAAATTGCCGTCCGTTGCGTCTAAAATTATCTCGAAAAGTCTATCGTTGTTTCTCACGCTAACTGCGAAAATCCGCTCGCCGTCCACCGTTTCAAGGCGAATATTTGCCACCTCGCCATCGCCGACAACGGATTTTGCCAATTCTTCCGCCGCCGCTACTGTGATTGTCGGCAAAGCCGCTAAATTAGCGGAAACCTGCACACGTTCCGCCGACTCCGCCGTGGCGACCTGTGCCGCCACATTGGCGGAAATTTGCACATTTCTCGCAAATTCCACCTGTTCCGCCGTGGCAGTCTGTGCCGCCACATCAGTCGCACAAGCCGATAAAATCAGGCTTCCTGCGACCATTCCTACTGCGAAAATCTTAGTTTTCATAAAATTTCCCCTTTCAAATTGTTATGAGAATATG
>WRKH01000042.1 GCA_009778175.1 Turicibacter sp. | reverse complement strand
AAGCCACAAAAACCAACAAGGTAGCCAACAAAAACATTTTTTTCATCTTTTCTCCTCCTTAAAACCGTGGGGCTCTGCCCCACACCCCGCCAGGGCGCGCCCTGGACTGCACATTTTTTGGATTTTTATAGTGTTTCAAATTGTTTGCTGTTTGCGGTGCAACCCAAAAATTTAATCTCAAACCAAGTGCAAGTATAACACAGCTTGAGTGAAATTGCAACACTTCCGTAAAAATTTTTAGCCTCATATGGCAATGCTTACCTCGCCCGAAATAAGCGTTATAATCTGCCCCGTCTCATTTTCAACCACTAGCCGCCCGCTGCCGTCTATCGCTAATGCCGTTGCGAAATAGGGTTTTTCGCAGATTACCCTGATTTTCTTCCCTAGTATACACGAATGTTTTCGGTAAAATTCCATGATGGCGTTATAATCGCAGTCCGATAAAATATTGTCGATTATCGCCGCTGTTAGGCTGTTTCTTGTGGTGGTGGGCGGATTGTGGGCGGAGTCGAAGACGGCTCCCACTATGGGCTCAAGTTCGGACGGCAAATCGGCGTATTTCAGGAAATTTACGCCGATTCCCACGACAACATAGGATTGCTCGCCCGCACGTACCATTTCTGCCAATATTCCGCAAATTTTTCGGTATTCGCCCTGCTCTAGCAAAAGCAGGTCGTTTACCCATTTTATCTGCGGAAAAACCCCGCAAAGCTGCCCGATAGCCTTACAAACCGCTACTGCCGCCGCTATTGTTACGAGGCTTGCATCGGGCGTATTCGCTTGCGAGATGATACTCATGTAAATGCCGTGATTCGGGGGCGAAAAGAATGAGCGTTGCTTTCTGCCATATCCGCCCGTCTGCGTATCGGCAACAAAGATTGTGCCGTGGGGATTTTTTGTGGTTTTAGCGTATTCTATGGCGAGCGTATTGGTGGATGCCACGCTATCAAAGACTTTTACCGCTGTTGCTAGTTGTGAAAGGGATTGTATTTCAGCCTGAGCGAGTCTGTCCATCAACCTAGTCTCTCCTCTATCAATGCCACTAAATCCTCCGCCTGCCTCGAGATAATAGTTTGGTCTGGCCCTTCAATCATAACCCGTATAAGCGGCTCCGTACCCGATGCACGAACTAGCAATCTGCCCGTTGTGCCGAGCTGTTCCTCGATTTCTTGCATCTTGTTCGTAATATTTGGGTATTCCGATAATTCCGCCTTTTTTTTGATTTTTGCCCCTAGCAAAACCTGCGGCAAAGCCGATATTATCGTCCGCAATTCCGACAATTTTTGCCCCGTTGAGACGATTACATCGAGGAGTTGTAACGCCGTTAAAATACCGTCGCCCGTGGTATTGTAATCCTTAAAAATTATATGTCCCGATTGCTCGCCGCCGAGGTTATATCCCCCTTTTTGCATATCCTGTATGACATAGCGGTCGCCCACTGCCGTACGTCTCAGGGCGATTTTTTCCCTATCGCAGAAGATTTGCAGCCCCATATTACTCATAACGGTTGCGACGATCGTGTTATTTTGCAGCATATTTTTCTGTTTTAGCGAAAGGGCGCAGATTGCCATGATGGCATCTCCGTCCATCTCTTGCCCCAATTCGTCCACGCACAGCACTCTGTCCCCATCTCCATCAAAGGCAAAGCCCACGTCCAGCTCGTTTTTCAGCACATGATTTTTTATCGCTTGCAGATGTGTTGAACCGCAGTCCAGGTTTATATTAATGCCCGTTGGTCTGTGGTTTATGGGAAAAATTTTTGCCCCAAGCCTCTCGAAAGTGGGCGGTGCGGTTTCAAAGCAAGCACCATTGGCACAGTCCAGCCCGACTTTTAAGCCTTCGAAAGAATTGTGAATCGTACCCGTCAAAAAATTCACATAGTCAGCCACTGCATTTTCACGCATAATCGAATGTCCAACATTCCCTCCCAAAGAGCGTGGAATCTCCGAATTTTGGATAAGTTCCTCGATTTCGTCCTCGATTTCGTCAGACAGCTTGTAGCCCAATCTATCAAAAAATTTTATTCCGTTATCGGGCATGGGGTTATGCGATGCTGAGAGCATGACTCCTGCATCCATTTCATAAAGGCGTACAAGATACGCCATTGCGGGGGAGGGGACAACACCTACTCGATAGGCAAAAGCCCCCACGGAGCAAAGCCCGGCCAAAATAGCCGCCTCCAACATATCCGCCGATATTCTCGTGTCCGTGCCGAGCAGAATTTTAGGCGGCCGCCCAAGCTGACCCGTAAGGGCAAAAGCCCCTGCTCGTCCCACTTGCATCGCCAATTCAGGGGTCAAATCTTGGTTTGCGACCCCTCGTATACCGTCCGTCCCGAACCATTTCAGTTGTTTTGTCATCTGTATTCTCCTAAAGATAAAAATTAAACACCATGAGAACATTATACAATATTTTTGGGAATTTTTGAACATTAATTTTTTTGAGGCTTGCAAATTTGAAAACCATGAGTTATAATAGTAAACATCAAATTTTCTCACGGAAGAGATTGGTGATTATGCTAACGAATGTGTACTACTACAAATTTTACAAGCCGTACATAATCGGCAGACGAGGGGAAAACGGCGAGACCTCAAAACAATCGCGCATTGCTGAGATGACACCACACGACAAATTACAAAACGGCATGATTATCGTTTTCAACAAATCCCTCAAAAAGGAAATCGTCGAATACGTAAAAAACGTCGCACACAGTGTTACAGGCCTAAAATCCGCCGTACACGCCGCCCTCACTGACATGGGCAGCTTCGGCTTAAACGCCATGTACGACGGCTACGACTCCGCCCTCGACCTTATCGAGGACGATATGCTCGATCTCGTTGACATTTACAACGAAAGCAGCGTCTTTTTGCGTGAACAAGATCAAAGCGAGGACTTACGCCAATTCTCCCTAATACTCAAAGAGGGCTTACAACAAGGCAGCGATCGCCTAAAATCCCTCGGCCTAACCCTCGACAGCGACCTCAACACTCTCCACTACGACAAGTCCAAACTCCGCAACATGACCACAATCGAAATGCACGCCACAATCGGAGCCAACATTCAACTATTCCACAGTCTCCACCAAAACGCCACCGAAATCCTCTCCGAACCCCTTTCCGCTCATATGCGTTTCGACGGTCTCTCCTACTCTTTCAGCTACCGCATCGCCAACCTCCCCCTAGACGGCTACGACGTAATCCACGCTGGAATGGTAGTTGACAGAGTGCTGTAAAGACAAAACCTTGGGGCTCTGCCCCAAACCCCGCCACTTTGAAAAGTGGACAAACTTTAAATTTGGGTTGGGTTTGAGAGTT
>WRKH01000041.1 GCA_009778175.1 Turicibacter sp. | reverse complement strand
GTGGGGCCCAGCCCCCACACCCCCGCCACTTTGAAAAGTGGACAAACTTTTAATTTTTTACTCTATTTTTCTTGCCGTTGGGTGGCTTCGCTACTCTTTTACGGAGTCTTTCCATCCCAACGCTAAACCCATTTACTCAACAACAACAAAATCACGACCCAAAAAGAAACAAAACGAGCGGGTCTGGGGGCACACCCCCAGCGGCAAGACGGTCTTGTGCCAGGTGTGGGGCAGAGCCCCACGGTCTTAATCTGTTATGCTCGTTAGATTGTTGAAAATGTTGTTTACTGCTAGACGAGTGATTACGAATTGTAAGGGGTCGGGGCGTTCTCGGACTAGGTAAAAGTTTGCATCATATGCCACAAAATCCAGAATAATCGGCTCGCCCTCGAATAGATGGAGCGTTATCACTAAATCTGATTCCGTCTCCTCTTGTATGCCCACAGTATGCTCGAAAGTTAGTGAAATGACCGATTGATAAAAACTCCTAAATTCCGAGTCGTTAAGCTCGCCGTCAAAACCTGTCAAGACGGGGGCAATCTGCGGGCGACCCGCATCATCACTAAAGTGGTTTATGTGAAATTCATAATTGCCACGTGCCTCAGACTCCAATGTTAGGCGTTCCACCTCCGTTATGTTGATAAGGGCTACAAAACGCTCCACAAGGCTGAAAGGGTTCAAATTCAACAGGCTTTCGGCGATATGGCGGTCTGTTAGGAACACAAACGGCCTATCTGCAAACATGGTATATCTATGATTATCATCGTGTAAATCGCCGAAAAGCAGATGAAAATGACCCATATCCACGTCCGTTAAAAATATCTCGAGTAGCGGATCGTCAAACGGCTCTGGGAAAAATTCCACTATTTCTAACGCCTCGAAATGCTGCAGGCTTTCCAAAACATTCGTTTCAAAATTTGACAGGATAAGGTTTCTGCCGTAAAATGGCGAAATCATCGTCAAATTTACCGCACCAAACTGCCCCAGCATATCATTCAGTTCCTCGTCCGTGCCCACAAAGGAGAACGCTAATGCCTCTCGGTCTCGCTCCTGTATGTAGATATAGTATAGTTGCATTGTGTTGACAAAGGGCAGATAGGTCGCCACCAAGTCATAAATATTTACCGAAAGCCGCTCGCCGACAAGGCTGCTTATCAGGTACATAGTGGGGTCATCGTTAATCATTGTGTAAATACGGTTGCGATCGGGGGTAAACAACCCGAATTTCAACGTCTCCGTCCCGTCCGAAAAATGGGCAGTAATCTCTATATTACCAATCCCAAAATCTGTCGGAGTGGTTATTTCTAGCGTGTCTTCAGCAGTCAAATTCAAAATATCCCGTATAACATCTTGCACGGCAAATTGATCGAGTCCAATCTCTGGAAATTCCGCATATATCCAGATATCTCCCGCCAATTCCACCGTGAAATCCTCCCCAGCTATCGAGGTAAAAGATATGCGTTGCAAATCCCCCTGCTCTCGTTCAAAAAGCCTTGTGCGTGTGGCGGTGGCAGGGGCATCTGTTTCTGGCGGCGGCTCTGCACTTAGCTGTATATACAATATTACCAAAATGAGCAAGGCGATTATAACGGTCGCCAAGCCGATCTTTCTTTTTAATACATTACTCATGCGTTACGCCTCCTTAACCAAATAACAAGCCCAAATATAGCCAAAACAAGTGGCATTATGACGACCGAAACCAGTGCAATCAAACTCTGCTGGGCTTGCGACATTATGAGCGGAGCCACGGCGGGCGGTATTTGCGGCGGTATGAATAGTTGCGGCGGCTCTTCACGCAACCAATTCAAGGAATTTATCAGGAAATTCCAGTTAGAACCGCCAAGAGCTGCATTATACGCAGGTTCAATGATCGCATCCGTGCCGATTAGCACGAGTCTTGTGTTTAGCACCTGTGTGCCTAGCAAGATAGCATCTTCGACAGATACGGCGATATTAAACGGCCCGTCCACATCCTGCGGTGCTCTGGCTATTGTGTCGATAACGGGATCACGGCGGCCATACGCTTGGCTTGATGTTGCGATTAAAGGCTCTATTATCGTACTTGCACGGCGTAATTCCAACATTTCTATACCCGTTACAATTTCAAACAGGGGGCGAGTGCCACGCTCTATAAGGGTTTGTGTTATCTCGTTCGGCACAAATTCGGGCAAAAGCGTAAGCGGACTATTGATAAAATGTGCCGAGCTGCCTTCTATAATGACAAAATCGCCCACCGCCACACCGAAAGCAGCCAAAACCTCGTCCATACGTTCAAAACGTATTTGAATGGGCGTTAGGATAAAGATTCCCCTGCCGTTATTCTGCAAAAAAGTCAAAATCCGCTCGGCTTGATCGGGCGACCAATCTACCGTTGGCGTAGTTATCAGCAGCATTTCGGCATCTTCTGGCACTTCCTCTATCATCAAATTTACAGTCCGCACCTCATAGCCAGCCATATTCATCTCTTGAATCAATGAAATGGGCAAATCAAATTCCCCGCCGCCAACCACATGGTAGATAACAGGCATTTCGCCCGCCACGACAAAATTCACAGCATTCGTAACCTGCGGTTCGATATTAAAGCTAACTATGCGAGTTTGCGGCGGAAAGGTATTCCAGTCAAGCTGTGTTGTTATCAAATCAGCCGCTGGTATAACCCTATGTGTGTCTTGCCCTACAACAATGATACTACCAGGGTTTATAGGTTCGTTAGGGTCAGCAAATTGCTCAACAAAGGCGGGGTGCAGCAGCGGATCTCTATTTACCACGCTAATATGGTTTGAATTAGCGGCATATTCGTCCAAAAGCTGCCTAAACATAAAGTCGATATTTTCGGCAAAGACATTGCCCTGCGTGGGAAACAGTGAATATATAGAAACATCTGCCCCCAATTCGCCTATGGCATTAATAGTATTTTGCGACAGGGTAAAGCTATTATCCGCCGTCAAGTCATATCGCCAGCCAATTTGACTAGCCACCAGATTAACCAGCACAAAAACAGCAACCCCCAGCACAGCCATAAAGCTAGAAAAAGCCCCATATCTCAACCGCTTATTCCTAAAAATCTCTTTTTTTAACATCGCAAATACCTCCCATCAAATTTTAACGTCGCAGATACCACTCATCAAATTTAAAGCGTCCGTCCGCACAGACACCTATCGTCAAACCTAAAGCATCTGTATGCAAATTTCTTATAAATATACAACCCGCCCTTTTTCACCCTCAGCCAATGAAAATTTAAAGTTTGTCCACTTTTCAAAGTGGCGGGGTGTGGGGCA
>WRKH01000040.1 GCA_009778175.1 Turicibacter sp. | reverse complement strand
TTTCGATGTCATGTTGGACGGCGTTATCACGCAAATATTAGCCACCGAATTTACAGAAACGGCTACTAAAAAGGCTTTTGCGGACTTGGCATTTCTGTTGTCGATACTTAAAGGTGTGCATTTTGAAATGGAAGTTGATTTAAGTTTGGACGACTTGTTGAGGTTTGCAGGTTATAATATCGAGTTGACACGCAAGCACAAAGTGCCGTTTTTAACCGTTATTATCACGTTAAACAAGCCGAAAATAACGGAGTACGTTAGTGATACAATATCGTTCAAGCCGATAATCGTTTGCTTAAAAGACAGGGACGGCGATGCGGCGTTTGCTGATATGGCGGAAAAATTGGAGCAAGGCGAGCCGATAAATGAATTGGAGCTTGTGTATTTGCCATTATACGGTAGCAAGAGTGGCAAGACAATTTACGAGTTGTTGAGTTCCGCAATAAAATTAACGGCAAAGATACCGCAATCGCCTGCGAAAGTGGATAAATTGCGGTCGTTGTTGATTTTGCAGATGGGCAAGTTTGTGAATGATGAGGAGTTTTTTAGGGTACTGGAGGAGAATAGTATGATTTTGGAGAATAATGCGGCTGTTAGGGTGTTGGAGAGACGAGGCATGGAGCGAGGTGTGAAAATCGGCGAGAAGAGGGGCGAGGAAAATGGACTTGCACGAGCCGCCCTTGCCATGCTAAAAGAAGATATGGACGTACAAAAAATCGCTCAAATGCTTAGCCAACCCATAGATTGGGTAAAAGACCTGCAAAATCGACAACCTGAGGCAACCGTATGATTTTGGAGAATAATGCGGCTGTTAGGGTGTTGGAGAAGAGAGATATGGAACGAGGCGTAAAAATCGGCGAAAAAAGGTCTAGTATCCAGTACAAGCTACCCTTGCAATGCTAAAGGAAGGCATAGAAGCACAAAAAATTGCCCAAATGCTAAGCCAACCTATCGAATGGGTCGAGGATCTAAAAAAACAACAAACAACCTAACCAAAAAATAAATTGTCTCCCCCGAAAAAATATGCTATAATGGACAAAAAACCACAAGGGGGAGCAACAATGCGTTTCAACATCGAAGAAATACTAAAAAACCTAGAAAATTACAGGCCACGCCGCAAAGGCTGGTCATGGCGGAAACCCGCCGCAAATCCGAAAATGGGGGCGTTTCACTACCACGACACGTCCGAACCGCTGAAAGAGAGCGTTCCGCTTATCACAGCCCATAATTTCGACAATATCGACCCGCAGCCGATGCCCGTAATCACAACGGAAGTCGCATCCGGCCGTTTTGAGGACGACATACGCCGTATGCGAATGGCTGCACATCACGGTGCCGACCATATCATGGTCATCCGTACGGCGGGGCAAAGCCACTTTGACGGGCTTATCGAGGGCTCGCCGCAGGGTGTGGGCGGTATTCCCGTTACCCGCAAACAGGTGCGTGCACAACGTAAAGCACTCGACATGGTAGAGGACGAAGTAGGCCGCGACATCAATTTCCATTCCTACGTCTCGGGTGCGGCAGGGCCTGATATCGCCGTCATGTTCGCCGAAGAGGGCGTAAACGGCGTTCACCAAGACCCGCAATATAACGTCATCTACCGCAATATCAACATGGTGCGTTCTTTTGTGGACGCTTGCGAATCCAAGAAAGTCATTGCCTGGGCGGGTCAAGCCCAAATCGACGGTGCCCACAACGCCAACGCCACCGCCCGTGAGGCGTGGAAAGTCATGCCTGAACTCATGGTACAACACGCCATTAATTCGCTTTTTTCCCATAAAATCGGTATTCCCAAGGAAAATATCTGCCTATCCACCGTGCCGCCCACGTCCACACCTGCGCCCAGCGTTTACATGGATCTACCGTACGCCGTGGCACTCCGCCAGCTTTTCAGCGGCTATCGTATGCGGGCACAAATGCACACGAAATACATCGAGAGTTCCACTCGTGAAGCGACCGTTACGCACGTCCTCAATATGCTCATTTCCAAGCTGACGAGTGCTGACATTCAATCGACAATCACGCCTGACGAAGGCCGCAACGTCCCGTGGCACATCTATAACATCGAGGCCTGCGACACAGCCCGCCAAACCCTCATCGGCTTGGACGGACTCATGGATTTAGTTGAGCTGAAAAAGGATTCTCCCCTATGGCAAACCGCCCGAGAACTCCAAGAACGTGCCGTCCTCTTTCTGGAAGAGATGTTAGAAGTCGGCGGTTATTTCCATGCCGCCGAGGCGGGATTTTTCGTGGATAGCGGCTGTTATCCCGAACGCAATGGGGACGGCATAAAGCGTGAAATCGACGGCGGTATCGGGGCAGGCACCATTGTCAAGCGAGAGTCCGACTACATGGCACCCGTAACCGCCCATTATGGCTACAACAATGTTGCCCAGTACAATCCCGCCGCCGTTTCCGACCCTTCAATTCTAATCGACGGCTGCACATTTGAAAAGCCCGAAAAAATCATTTACATAGATGAATTGGACGACACGGACAACGTGTACGAGCGGCTAAAAGACCTAACGCCCTACCACAATGGCACAAAGCTCCGCCCCGAGATGGAGTGGATGGCAGACGGCACGGTCATGCTCAACCTCTTTTTCCCCGCATCCGTGCGAGTAGCCGAGGCAGCCGCACTAGAATGTGCCCGTCAAATGAACCTGACGGATTGCGCCGTAATCCATCGAGAAATTCTGCACCCCTCTGAGGGAACACGCATAGAATTAAAGGGCAAACTAAACATCGACATAGACGTAAAATCCCTAGTCCTGCCCGCCGAGCCTGACATTCTATCAGACGAGGAGATTCGAGCTGCCATATCCGCCAACCCAATGACCATCGTCTGCGGCACGGTGGGCGAGGACGAGCACAGCGTAGGATTACGGGAAATCATTGACATAAAGCACGGAGGCATAGAAAAGTACGGGATAAAAGTCCATTATCTCGGAACATCGGTTCCAGTCGAAAAGTTAGTAAACGCTGCAATCGAGCTAAACGCAACCGCAATCCTAGCCTCCGTAATAATCAGCCACGACGACATACATTACAAGAACATAGCAAACATAGACCGCATAGCTCAAGAGATGGGGATTCGCAACAAGCTAACATTCATAGCAGGAGGCACTCAAATTTCACCCGAAACAGCCACCAAGCACGGTGCAGACGCAGGTTTCGGCCGCGGCACAAAAGGCAACCACGTAGCCACTTTCCTCGTCAAGCATCGTGGGGCTGCCGCCCCACACCCCGCTTAAAACCGTGGGGGCTCTGC
>WRKH01000039.1 GCA_009778175.1 Turicibacter sp. | reverse complement strand
CCCCCGAGATAGAACCCATTCGAGAGATAGCGGCACAAGGCTGGAAAAGGGGCGTATAAATTTATCGCATCTCGCATGGGTGTGCATGACGTGGCAATCACGTCAACCATGCGGAGCACGTCCATTGTTTCCCATAAAGGGTGCTTTTTGCCAAACCAAGGTCCAGGCACTAACTTCCACATTGACTCAGGCATTTGTGCGAGAATTTCATCGGCTTCGGAGGGCTTCCCCTTGCTAAACCAATGGCTATTCATGTCCAACGCCAAATATATCTTGCCGTCAGGGCGGAGCCGCCGATATGCTGGGATAAACAGGCTGGTTATATCTCGAAAGCCGTACAAAATGACCACGTCCATGTCCTCGTAATGGGCTTGCAAATGCTCAAAAACTCGGTCTTTGTTCTCTGCGTTGTCGCTGTATAAGGCGTGCAGACCTGGCAAATTTTTCAAATGCGGATAATTGCTTTCGTCGCCACGCAGGAAATACATTGTAGAAACGGAATCGGTCTCCGCCGCCAAAGTGTAGCCCACCAACCCGCAATCTTTTTGGAGTTCCACGTCCTGCCATATGCGGCAGTTTGACATAAGGGCAGGGGAAAAGATGTTGCCTTGCCGCCATTGTTTGTCCGTTGGCATGGTGTCAACGATTTGGTCAAGGACGGCATCTAGGCGGATGCAGATTTCTGTGCGTAGTTCCGCCTCGTGGGGGGTTAGCCGATTTGGTAAGGCTTTTGCGGCGATTTCTAGGTCGGCGTATAGTTTTGTGGACTCGGCGTGGGTTAGGTTTGGTAAATCGTCCATTTTTGGCTCGGTGTGTATTAGGAAGTCTAGTATTGGGTTCATGGGTTTCTACCTTTCTGTCGGTTTTGCCTATTTCGCCATGTTTTGCGAGTAGTTCGGCGATTATTTTCGTATCCCTACTGTTTTTGCCTTGGTTTCAATTTTATTATAGAGATGATCCCCAAAGAAATAAGCAGCGTGCTGAATGAAAAAGACACAATGAACCTCCCAGGGCTGTCTGTCGCTCGGCTTCTGTCTGCCGACGTTATTCGGAGGGGGTTGCTCGGATCGTAGTATATGCGTAATTCTTCGCCAATGTAGGCCTGGCGAAATTCAATGTTCAAACGGTTGGTGTAAATTGTGCCGCCGACTTCGTACTGCACAAACACGCCCAATCTGGTTGAACCAGTTCTGCCGACACGTACTCTTCTCTCTCGCAATTCCGTTACTGTTGCGGTTGTTTCAAAACCGTTCTCCCTAAGCCCTATTTGGTTTGCAAAAGCTTCAATGCTGGACAAACCGACCACTCCCCCAAGTGCTATAACCAGTAGCCAAAATATAAAGGGGGTTTCCTTCTTTTTGCGCCGCTTTGCGTTTGAATTTTTTGCTTTCTTCATGTATTTTACCCAGTTTTTCTATAAAGTTTGCCGCCGTTTATTTTGTCAAGACTTTCCTAATGGATACGTCTGCCAGTACGTTTTCATCAAACTTCCACTCGTATTTATCCATGCTTTGCTAGTAGTTCGGCGATTATTCTGTCTTTATCGGCAAGGGCTTTCGCTTGTTCTTCCCTAGCTTTTCGTTCTTTCGCAAGGGCTTTGTCTTGCTCTTCTCTAGCTTTTCGCTCTTCTGCAAGGATTTTGTCTTTATCCGCAAGGGCCTTGTCTTTATCCGCAAGGATTTTGTCTTTATCCGCAAGGGCTTTGTCTTTATTCGCAAGGACTTTGTTTTTATCCGCAAGCGCCCTCTCCTGCTCCGCAATCTTCTTATCCCTATTGTTAATATTCATAAAATACAGCAAAATATCATCTTGGCGGCGTTGGTAGGCTTGCCGCTCGTATTTATCCATGCTCTTCAATTCCAATTCCGCAACTGCCATATTTATATCCTCCTCCTGCTCGCAAATGGCTTTAATCACGGCTTTGTCAGCAACATCTTTCTCCGTGATAACCGCAAGCCACTTCTCCAACATCGGCTTGTCTGCCATGTCCGCCTTGTCCATTCCGTTAATCGCCTTAATAAAGGCTTTCATGTTGATATAATGCAATTCCAATACATCTGTAAAAACATCGCCGCTCGCTATATCCGCTATTTTACAGCATTTGTGGATACGGTCGGCATCTTTCTCGTCAAACGCCTCCGATACGAACGAAACGCAAATTACAGGCTTTTGCAAACGGTATTCTTCGCCAGCTTTGAGATTTTCGCCGTACGCCCTCGCCCACGAGCGGATTGTCTTGTATTTCAAGTTTAGCAGGTCGTAAAGGTGCATTTCTATCAGCACATCCGAGCCGTCGTCCAACTCCGCACGTACGTCCAAAATGGATAATTTATCCTGCTCCGACCGCTTTTCCAAATTCGGCGACAGAATCGTCAGCGATTTTATTATGCGGCGAATCCCTGCACTTGCGAAAATTGCGTTTAGCAACGATATGAGAAAAATCGTTTTGCCTGTCCCAAAAATCAGCTTAAATGCGTAATCCACACGCAAATCCATCAGCTGCGAAAAATCCAAGTTATCTAGCCATTTTCTGTCCTTTTTCATTGTGCCTCCTGTGTTGCCGTTGTTACAGCCATTGTAGCAGGTTGTGGTGAAATTGTCAAATCAAATTTTTTAGATGGAATGGTCGGCTTACTCTGGGTAGAGCATATACGCCAATTTTTTCGCATTTCGCCGCCATTCAAAATACCGTTTGCCGTATTCGAGTGCCATGGGAATATGCTCCGCCATTGCCGTCTCGTCCGACTCGGCGGTCATTTTCAAAATCGCCGCACACAACGCCGATAAATCCGAGAGTGTATATTTTATCCCCAAATGCCCAAAACAGGTCATATCGTCCGCCGCATCAATATTACTCGTGAGAAATTTACAACCGTGGAAAAGTGCCTCGGCGTAAACATTCGGTGCACCTTCCCAAAGGCTTGTTAAGGCGAAAATCTTTGCTTGGTCATATTCCTTGTAAAGTTCCGCACGATTCGCCGTTGGGCCAGGAAGTACAATCCGCTCACGCAACCGCAATTCAGGCGGACTCGCCGACCATATTTTCTCCATAAACGGCTTTATCCGCTCGTCCACCAAACCGACCATACGCAACTCCCAATCTGGGATTTTATCCGCAATTTTGCTAAATGCTAATACCAATTCCTCGTTATTTTTCTGTTCCGTGCCAATCCGCCCAACTGTCAGAATGATGTTTTTCTTGCGGTTTGCGTGGGGTTTAGGAAAGTCAGGAGTTACCCCCCCCCCCCCCCC
>WRKH01000038.1 GCA_009778175.1 Turicibacter sp. | reverse complement strand
GGTAAATGCCTCTCCTGACGATTTTGCCGCCATTCTTGAAGTTTTAAGGGCGAGGTTAGACGATATGAGATTGGTCGATATTCGTGTAGTTGAGAATGTGCCTGGATTTGACCGACCTTTATTCTTCTTACCAGCGGCTTCGATTGATTTTGGAGCGTTTGAGTTAGGCGATTGGCAGGAGTTTATTTCCGAGTTTTTGACGGAATTAGAAGAATTCGGATTTAACGAGTAAGGTTTCCGCTGGGCGTGAAGATGCCGCCCTTGCGAAGAGTTTGGTAGCTGGTTGAAAATTTAGAAATTGCGTTGGAGAAAAAATTGTGGGGCGTGAAATTTACGCCCCACTTTTTTTGAAAATTATTTGCATTTTGTTTTGAGATGTGATACCCTTAACAAATAGTTTCGTTGTTGTGTTTGCATTTTCATTTAATTGATAGGAGAATCCCCAATGGAAAATAAAAAACAGCCAAACCGTGCAAAAAATAAATATCTGCTGATAATGGCACTCTTCGCCATAGCCTTTGCAATGGGATATTCATTATTCCGAAGGCACATTCCAGCACCAACATTTGAAGCGGAGCTTGATGACGGCACGAAAATCTTGATTGAAATGCACCTTTACGACGTGGAGGAGTTAAAATACAAGACGGTACGTTCGTGGGCACACAAATATTCTGAGGGATTAAGGCAGGGCGAGGATTATTCTGTGCAAGCCCCTGTGGTTTGCGTGTCGTTCACAAACGAAGCGATTGACAAGAGCGAGGTTGACAAAGTACACAAATGCTGTAAAATAGCCGATATAGAATCAGGGCACATTTTAACAGATGCGTTGGAATTGCACTATATCAATATGCAGGCGTTTATAGAGGCAATCAACAAGGCGACAAAGCCGAACATGACCATGCTAGAAAGCTGGCTGGCGATTTTAACGGAAACGGAAAAGGACATCGCCGACAAGGCAATAATAAGGGACATTTGCGAAAAAGAGGAGGACATGAACATGGCAATTTCAACATTAGTACGGATAAGTGAAGATGAGCCTACTCAATATGAGTATTGGAGATGGCGCGAGGAGATGGCACGGCGTGAAAGGGAGAGGGTGCAGCTTGAAAACGAAAGGAGAGAGGCTGCGAAGAACGTAAGAAAAATTGCGGAGCAGGGAAAGGTTCTTGCGGAGCAAGGAAAAGTTCTTGTGGAGCAGGAAAAAACCATTGATGACATGGCAAAAGTAATAGACGAACTCCGTTCACGGCTTGACGAAAATTAAGGAGGGGCAAAAACCAAACGATACACGATAAACATAAAAAAATTTGGCTAGTCTACCATAGGCTAGCCAATTTTTCCAGATTTACTCCCACTCCACAAACCCCCTCCCCTGCTCCCAAACCCAACACAACCGCTCCCCCGCCGCCACCGCCAACGACATAACCAACCCCTCATCATCAAGAAACCCCGCAATATCCAAATCAAACGTGCTAAACTGATACCTCGCCCCAGACGGCACACGAAAATCCCCCAAATACACATTCGTGCGTATATCCCGTATTTCCTGTATAAACGGCTCAAAACCCTCAACATAGCCCCACATCATAGGCTCGCTAATCGTAATGTGATTTATACGTGGCTCGCCGCCGTCTTCGGCATCGCTCAAAAGCCACGAATCCACATGAATTACCAAGAAAATATCCATCAAATCGTACGGACGGATAATTTGGCTCTCCTCTCGCCGAAACTCCACAAATTCGCCGTTTTCGTACCTGTAATGCCAAACAATGGCAGTTACCGTGGCATATCGCCGAATCGGCATGAAATAACTCCAAGTTTCGCCCTCTTCGTCCATTGAAATGTACACGCTGTTCAGAAATTCCGTCAACTGCTCGTTAAACACAAATTGTCCAATCTCGCTGTCCCAAAGCCAGTGATAATGCCACCCCGTCCCTTCCCGCTCGCTCTCCAACACGCTAAACAGCCGCATATCCAAATACCCGTCAAAATTCAGATCTATAAAGGAAAGTTGCATCCAATCATCGCCGAGGGCGGTAAACGGCGAGGTACTTTGGTACAGCCCCGATATTTCTTGGATAAACTCGCCATTTTCGCCATAAATACGGATTTTTACGGGATATTTTGCGAAAAGATAACCCTCCGTGCCGCCCAACGGTTGGATAGGCTCGCTGACTATGCGGTGGAATGTGAAATTTTCCGAGTTTTGGTGGATATTTTGGACGGTTGTGAAAATTTGGGGCGGCGGGGCTTGTTCGATTTCTGGGATTTCTGAGATTTCTTCGGCTTGCGATTCTTCCCATGTTTCCACAATTTCTACTGGTGTAGTTTCTGCCGCCAAAGTTTCGCCATTATCGTACACAGCCGCACAACCCGCCAACAATCCTGCAAAAACCACCAAAATCAACCTATTCACTCTTGCAATCCCTCCAAACTATCCGCCGACATTCCCAAAATCTCATAAGCAGCATTCGGCAGCCGCCACGCCGCACCAGCCCCGTGCAAGCCGTACCGCTCCATAATCTCGTGAAATTCCTCGGACGTGATTTCCTTATCCTGCCCAAAATCTCGCCAAAGATTGCCGTCAATATGATGATAATTCACGGCGTACCAATTCTCCTCCCGAGTAAACTCGGCGATAATCACGGATTTTACGCCCGTCAATTCGCCGTCCACGAGGTCTAGCGGCGTGTACGTTGTAACAAGCATATCACATATGCCGTCCGCAGTTATCTTCACAAGCCGCCCAGACGGCGTTGCGCCCAGCGACCACAAATCCACCTCTTGCAGTTGGTTGTCGTGCATAAAAAATAATCGTTGCTCAAAATTGGGGCGTGTGCTGATAGAACCCCAATGCGAGGGGCGGGGCGGCCTGTCGCCGTCAAAAAACCACCTACTTGCCAACACGCCGAGCGTGCCGCGGCCGTCAATGTCAACCCACGCCGCATGATAACTGTACGGCATATCTCGGAAACTGCCGCCCGAGGTTGTGAGGTTGACAAAAAACTCTGACAAGGCGACGGCGAAAGGGTGCGGATTGGAGGGTGGTGCGGCGGCCTGCCCGTCCGGCAGGCGGGTGGGCGGCGGCACTTGCGGTGGGACGTTTTGCAGCGGCGATAAATCCATTCCCGCATGGTAGCTTAAATGTACGCTGCTCAAATTTGGCAGGTTCGCAAGCGGGCTGATGTCGGTAA
>WRKH01000037.1 GCA_009778175.1 Turicibacter sp. | reverse complement strand
TGTGGGGGCAGAGCCCCCACGGTCTTAATTCACGTTAGCCTTGTTGAAATAATCGCATTGGCGAATTGCCCCGTAAATGGCGTTTGCGTTGGAGCTGCCGTGTGCCTTTACTACAAGACTCTTAAGCCCCAAGAATGGTGCGCCGCCTACATCGTCGTGGTTGAAACGCTTGCGTACCCGCTTGAATCCCCTCTTAGCTAGTAAAGCTCCAATTTTTGAGATAGGGTCAGCTAAAAGCTCGTCCTTTATGACCCCCATCAAGCCCGTTGCAAGTCCCTCGGTGTATTTGAGCAATACATTACCGACAAAAGCATCGCAAACAGCTACGTCAACCTTGCCCAGCGGAACTTCTCGTGCCTCCACGTTTCCAATAAAATTGACCCCCGCCTGCTCTAATAGGGGGTATGCCTCTTTTACAAGCGTGTTGCCCTTCTCCGACTCCGTGCCAATGTTAATAAGCCCAACAGTTGGGGCTTTAATGCCACGTATTTTGGACATATAATCGCTGCCCATCTGTGCAAATTGAGCAAGATAGGCGGGCTTGCAGTCTACATTTGCCCCGCAATCAATGAGCAAAGTGAAACCCGAGCGATTGGGTAGCATAACTCCCAAAGCAGGGCGTTCAATCCCCTCCGCTCTGCCGATATATACAGTGGCGGCACTAAGCAAAGCCCCCGTACTGCCCGCCGATACGAACGCAGATGCCGTCCCCTCTTTCACCGCCTTTGTGCCGACCACGATTGAAGATTGCTTTTTGCGGCGAACAGCGGTGGTCGGTACTTCGTCAGGGGTAATTATGTCGGGGGCGTGTAGAATCGAAACGGCAGTTTTGGAAATGTTTGCCTTTTCCAACTCTCGTTCGATAATCTCACTGTCCCCCACTAAAAGAATGTCCGCAGCTATGCTCTTGTCATCGATAGCCAAAGCAACCCCACCAATAACAGAGGTAGGGGCATTGTCGCCGCCGCTTGCATCTATTGCAATTACTGTCTTTTCCATTTTATTCGGCTATCCTCATTACATTACGCCGCCTATATGTGCCGCAAGCCCTGCACGCACAATGCGATCGGCACAGTTCGCCACAGTTTGGGCAAGTAGTAAGTCCAGGCAACGCAATTCTCCACGTATGTGCCCGACGCTTATCCCGTCTTGCCTTTGAAATTTTACCCTTTGGGCAAATCATAAAATCACCTCTCTAAAAAATTTTTTCAACAATTCACAGTATAAACCATTCCGTGCCACTTTGTCAAAATTTTTTTGAAAAAATTGCAGATACAGGGGCAAACCCGATGAGTTCGCCCCTGTATTTCAGTCTTAAAACGCTCTACGGATTAAACAACAACCGAGTCAACAAAATAATAATCGGCAACGCAATGATAGTCCGCATCAGGAACAAAATTACCAAATGCCCAAAATTCAACGGTATCTTCGACTTCAAGATAAGCACGCCCGTTTCAGCCATATAAATAATCTGCACAACCGACAACACACCCAGTATAAACCGTGTCTCGATAGGCGCTTCCGTCCCCAACATCAGGGCTGGGATAAACATATCAATAAACCCAACAACCGTCGCAGGTGCATACTCCAAAGCCCCAGGCACTTGGAACAACTGCAAAATCTGACCAAACGGCCAGGACAACCAATCGAAAATCGGTGTCTGTGCCTCGATAATCATCGCCAACGTCCCCCACGCCATAATTACGGGAATCAAATCGAGGAAAATATCCAAATAATTGTTGAACCCAGACTTTACAACCGTCCCCGCATTGGATTTATTCGCCCGCAAGCCAGCCACTCGCACCGCCTGACTAAGCATGGACGTGTTCGGCGGCACTTCCTCGTCAATCTGCTTGCCGACTTCCGCCAAATATTCGTCCTTAATCCCTCGAAGCGGCCAAATACGCGGCATCACAATGGCAAGGATTATCGCAGTAATGCTCATTGTAAGGTAGAACATACCGAAATGGGGCGACAAACCGACCGTACTTGCCACAACAAAGGCAAAAGGCAACGAAACGATACAGAAATTAACGCAGAGGTTCGCCGCCTCTCGATGCGTGTAAAAGCCACGTTCATGCTGGTTGCGTGTTACCATAACGCCCACCGCCGAGGACGAAAACCACGACGTTATAAGGTCAATCGCCCCACGCCCAGGCACGGTAAACAGCGTACGCAACACTTTTCTAATGAAAATGCCCACAAATTCCATAATGCCAAAATCCGTGAGAATTGGGATTAGAAAGCCCAAAATAATGAAAATGGCAACCAGCCCCGAGTCGCTCGCCACGAGTTCGACAAGCATCAAAGTCGCGCCGCCCCAGCCCATAATCTCCTCGGGCCCAAAGTCCAAGAAGACCATCCAGCAGAACAACGCACCCAAGCCCTTGCTCACAAGGTAAACAGGGTGGCAAAGCAACAGATGTTTGAGCCTTTCGTTCTCCATGATAAAGCTAGGTTTCAGCAAATAAGCCACAATCGAAGCTAGGAACGAAGCGGTAATTAAGAGCGTGGTTATCAAAACGAGCAAGCCAAAGCCATTGATTTCCACACTGTTAATCGCCTCTCCCAGCCAACCTATCACATACCCCAGCGGTATGTTCGCAGCTCCTTCCCCATCGGGAATAGGCACAAGGAACAAAAATGCTCCCACGACAGACATAATAACAAATTTTGCAATGTCCGCCTTTGATGGTGTTTGATTCATAAAATTTCCTCCTTTTTAGGTAACAGACTTGCCTTAAGACCGTGGGGCTCTGCCCAGACCCGCAAGGGGCTCTGCCCCTTGATCTGGCACAAGACCGTCTTGCCGCTGGGGGCGTGCCCCCAGACCCGCACTTTTGTGATTTTTTTTACTTTAGTTTTGGGCTAAGGGGCTGGGCATTTTATACGGCGGTTTTGGGGCAAGTCTAGTAATGCGGTGCAATTTGCATCTTGATATTTTTGCACCTCTAAACTATATGAAATTCTATTATAATGCATTTCGCATAAATTTTCAATAGTTTTGCAAAAAAATTCTGCCCCCACTCCTCAAACCCCCAAAAAACCAAGGGCAGACCCAAAAAGGTCTGCCCAAAAAATGTATAAATCTTCCCGCAACTCCAAAAATCCAAACCAAATTTAAAGTTTGTCCACTTTTCAAAGTGGCGGGGGTTTGGGGGCTGGCCCCC
>WRKH01000036.1 GCA_009778175.1 Turicibacter sp. | reverse complement strand
GTGTGGGGCAGAGCCCCACGGTTTTAATCTTTTCGCTCTTCTGTTTTTGTGTCGAAATGGTGGATGTTTTCTGGTTTTACGCCCAGTTTGCAGGGGTCGCCTAGTTTTATTGTGGTTTCGGCTGGGGTTATTAGTAGTAGCGTTTCGGTGGCGTTGGAGTCGGATTTTATGCGGATTATTGTGTCTTTGCCGATGTTTTCAATGTGGGTGGCTGTGCCTGTGAAAAAAGGCGATTCTTCCGTGAAATAAAGGTGTTCGGGGCGTATGCCTAGTGTTTCGTCGTCTCGGATTAGAATGTTTATGGGCGGTGCGCCGATGAATTTTGCGGCGAATAGGTTGACGGGTCGGCGGTACATCTCTTGCGGGGTGCTTTCTTGTTGGAGTTTGCCGTCTTTCATTAGCATGATGCGGTCGGAAATGCTCATTGCCTCTTCTTGATCGTGGGTAACGAAAATGGCTGTGATACCGACTTCTAGCTGAATACGGCGGATTTCTTCCCGCATTTCTAGGCGGAGACGAGCGTCGAGATTGGAGAGCGGCTCGTCCAAAAGGAGCAGGTTCGGGCGTTTGACAAGGGCGCGGGCGATTGCCACACGTTGCTGCTGCCCGCCTGAAAGTTGGCTGGGTTTGCGGTCGATTAGCGCCTCGATTTGCACCATTTTCGCCATATCCATCGCCCGTTCGAGTGCCTCTTTTTTCGGCACTTTTAGCATTTTCAGCGGGAAGAGAATGTTTTTTAGTACGGAGAAATGCGGGTAGAGAGCGTAGTTTTGGAAAACCATGCCGATGCCACGATGTTCCGCCTCGATTTTTGTAACGTCCTTGCCGCCGAAAAGAATTTCGCCTGATGTTGGTTTATGCAGGCCGGCAAGCAGCATGAGCGTGGTACTTTTCCCGCAGCCGGACGGGCCTAAGAGCGAGACCATTTCGCCGCTGTGAATCGTGGCGGACAGGTCGTCTACTGCCTTTTGCGTGTCGAACGTCATTGTTAAATTTTTGATTTGTACGTCCATTTTTACCCCCTATTTAACCTTTTTTGTCTTTTTTTGCCGCCCTCTTTCGAGCGTAATTCCACTTTAACAGCGGATTTGTCGGCTAGAAATCATAGTTTCACATGGGTAATGTAAAGTTTTTGCAAAGTTGGGTTTTCCCATTTTTTAGCCTTTTTTAGCCCCTTTTTCGTCAAACGTGAAAATGTGGAAAATCCGCATATGACAATGTCAAACGCGGATTTAATAAAAATACACTGGTGCAGAGTATCTGCACACCTTTACTGGGCTAAAATTCTTCAAAAATTTGATGATTAAATCAGTAATCTCGTGGTCTCCCACGGTTAGAATCTTGCCCCTGCGATATACATCAAAACCGCCTCCACCATGAGCACGGTACTGATTCATGCATATCTTGAATTCATCGGAAGGAAGAACGGTGCGACCGCTAGTGGTTACGATTTTCTCAATGCGACCGCCTACTGGCTTGCGTAAATCAGCATGAAATGTTATGCCAGCGAAATAGTCGTAATTATAATGGCTAACCTTTGGCATGAGAAACGCCCGTGAAATCCGTGGCTCGCCGTTTTCGCCCAATTCCAAATAAGATGCCACCCGTTCCAATGCCACCTTTAGAATTTCCCCCGTTATCTGCAAAATATTCAGCGTGTCTGGGAAAACGTACGCCGCCAAAATATCTCGAATACTAACAGACTCGGAAAGCGGTTTTATCACATTCCCCAACGAAACGCAAGCAATGTCAGCCCCCGTATATTCCAACATAACATGGTTGAAAAAATCCGTGAGCTCCGTGCCGTTTAGTGCCATTTTTACCTTGTCGGAATAGGACAGCCCCTCATCGAATGGCTTCAACAAGCTACCCGCTGGCTCGTCTAGCCAACGCTGTGTTTGTTCCTCGAGTTCCATTATTTCACGACTCACGATAATGGGTGTGGTCGGCTTTTGGAAAAATGACGAAAAAACAACGCCGTTTTCGGAAATTTCTGCTGAAATAACCAAAAAATGCGACGCATACGGTGCAGGTTGCACAAAATACGTGCCGTAAAATTCGCCGCCTTCTATCGCCAAGTGCTGATGCCCCGTAAGTAACAGGTCAAAATCCAACTCTTTGCAAAGCCGATAAGCGATATTTTCGGCGGAATTCGTCAAAATTTCCTCCGTGGTAAGGTCGCACTCGAATCCACCGTGATAAATGCAGACGGTAAGGTCAACGCCTTGTTTTTTCAATTCTTCAAGTGCGGCAGCGGCAGCGGCAAACGGGTCGTTTACCGAGATGTTCTGCAGATGTTCGGGCTTCTCCCAAATATTTACAAAGTCGGTAACAATGCCAACCAATCCCACACACAAGCCATTTTCAAGCGTATGTACATGGTACGGCAACACGGGAAAGTCGCTCTCGACATTAGCACAAATGCAATCTGCATCAAGCTCATGCAGGTATTGTGCCAAATATTCTGGCCCGTGATTAAAGTCGTGGTTGCCTAGCGTAATGTAATCGTAGCCCGCCTGATTGAAAATCGTAGCAACGGGATTTTGGTTACGGTTAGCAACAAAAGTAGCGAAAGGCGAACCCTGCAAAGTATCGCCGCCATCAATAATAAGCGTGTTGCCGTCCTTAGTAAAATTACCCATACAACCCAAAAGCCCAGTTGCGGCTGCCTTTCCAGTCGGATAATCCACTGGAAACAGGTAGCCGTGCGTATCTGATGTAAAATAAATTTTCAGTTTTTTCGACACTTTCGACTCCTTTTGTCTTCCAACCACATAAATTTACAGAACCCACTTATCTTACAGTATATATCAGCGTTTGGAGTTTGTCAAGAGGTTTTTAAAATTTTTTTTGCTTTTTTGCTCAAAGCAAATTTTGACCGTGTTACCAGTGATTTTGCAACACCAAAATCGCAACCCGAAAATTTTTATAGTAACATATTGCCAAAATTCGTAAAGATATGTATAATGAATTTATTGAAGTTTTCGACATTGGGAAATGCCATTTGAATAGAGACGGGGTAATTCCGCCGACGATTGCCAAACCGCCGAACGGCGGATAGTATCCGCCCCTACGAAAATGAGCACCCTACGACATAGCAATAACAAATAAAAATTTAAAGTTTGTCCACTTTTCAAAGTGGCGGGGGTTTGGGGGCTG
>WRKH01000035.1 GCA_009778175.1 Turicibacter sp. | reverse complement strand
CTCTGCCCCCACACCCCCGCCACTTTGAAAAGTGGACAAACTTTAAATTTATTTTTGGAGAGTTTTTGCGTAGTTGGCGGATTTGTTGGGGTTGTGGGTAGGTTTTTGGTGTTTAGTAGGGGCGGATACCATCCGCCCGTTGAACCTTGCGGGCGGATAATATCCGCCCCTACGTGTTATCGCCAAATTTGATTAAGGCAGGTCTATTTCGTCTAGTATGAAAGGAGAGGCGGGTAAGTTGTAGGCGTTGTAGAGAGTTACAGCGGGGCAGTCCGTCTTGGCAAAACTTACCGTTTTTATGGGTTGGTCGGCGATTTTGGCTACTAGTGCATTATCCACTATTTGGGCATATATGCTTGCGGACGTGCCGTCTTGGTACTCTATTTCGAGCTCGGGGCGGCCGTTTTTTGCCCATAAACCCTTGCTATATCTAAATGAAACGGTCAAAACGCCGTCTTTAAATATGGCAGCTTTTACCATAGGCCCGTGGCGAGGTACTTTTTGCTTGTATACCAGTTCCTTTGCGTGCAGAGCGAGCCTTTCGCCCACGGTTTTCTTATCCTGTGGGTGCAAATCATTGTATTCTCCACAATCGATAGTAACTGCCATTGCGGTATGCGGTATCGAAAGGCATCTCCTTTGTGCATCCCTAATAATCGCCCAATTCACGGGATTAACTCCGCTCGGATCTACAAAATCAGCGAGCTGTGTGAAAATGACAGGCAGATTTTCATCTGTGTTATCTCTCAAATGCTTTACAAACGCTGTGAATAATTCCTTGTATTTGGCGGGGTCGCCCGTGTTCGACTCGCCCTGATACCATATAACGCCGTCCAATGAATAGCCCAAAACAGGGGAAAGCATATGATTGTACACGCCGCAAGGGGCACTAAACATCCAAGTGGCAGGCTGCAAAGCGGGCATTTCTGCACCGACACGCCGCCGCCACGGAATAATCAGATTATATTCCTCTTTCAAATCCTTGCAAACAAGGCTATAATTCTTGCCAGGCACAAATTTTGGTTGCTCGGTTTCGCCTATTATGCGGACAGCAATGACATTATTGCCTCTCTTGAAAAATTTTGGCGGGATAACGCAATAGCAGGGGGGATAACGATATTCTATATTTGCCGCCTCTTTGCCATTAACAAAGACTTTTACGCTATTGACAGCAGTCCCCAAAGAGAGCGTAACAGGCGAACGAGTCTTGGCGTTCGCATAGAAATTCAAGCGATACCAGCAAGAGCCATAGGCGGGCAAGCCAATATTATCCCATAAAAAGGCGGCTTTCCAGTCTTTGTCATCATATTTTGGGCTACACCATCCCTCCTGCAAGCCGAGGTCTTTGTCGTTTAGCTCTTCGTGCCATTGCTGTATGCGTTCGGCATCTTTTTCGGCGATATTCTTGATAAAATCCGTCTCTTTGTAAGGTTGCAGTTTTTGGTGCAATGCAGGAAAATCATTCTGCAAAATCTCCTCAGGCAGCCAAGACTCGGCAGAAGTGCCGCCAACAGCGATGTTTATAAGCCCTATGGGGATTCTGTCCTGCTCCAAAATCGATTTCGCAAAGAAGTATGAGACGGCAAAGAGGCTATCCAAATTTTCCTTGTCCGCCACACGCCAAGATGCCGCTATATCCTCGGCAGGAGCTTCAAAATTCAACCCTGATTCAGGTTGAAAAGCCCTTATATACGGGCTGGGGCTAATATGCTTTTCAAGCAGCGATTTTACCCGACTAATGGGCTGCTCCATATTCGACTGACCGCCACAGAGCCAAACTTTGCCCACATACACTTTTCTAATTGTGATTTCGTTTATTTTCATCTTATGCGGCCCGCCAAAGTCGTCGGACACAACCCTCACAGAAAAATTGCCCTCACTGTCAGTCTCTGTTGTGTAGGTTTTGCCTAGAAAGGTTACTTTTATAGGTGTACCTGGATCCGATTTGCCCCATATTTTGGCATTTTTTGTTATTACCATCCCTGTGCTGAAAATACTTGGTAGTTTAATCATTTTTTGCCTCCAGTTTCTAAAATTTTATCTCCCTACCATTATAAACCAAAATATCATTTTTGGCAACTTTTTGTAAAATTGTATCGAGAAATGTTTACATTTTTTTCAACCTGTGATACAATGTAAAAAAGTGGAGAAGAAGGAGGTGTAGTATGCTATATAACATTTTAGCCGTGATATACATTCTGGCTTGTGCAGGGCTTATGACATTGATTTTGTTGCAAAAAAAGCGGGCTGGAGGTATCGGCAGCGTAGCTGGCATGGGAAATGCCGACACGTATTGGGATAAAAACAAGAGTCGTTCGATCGAGGGGGCTTTTGAGAGATGGACTAAAATCGGCTGGATTTTTATCGTCGTATTAAGTGTGGTTTTATCCTTAATATAGCCATTTGCAAGGATACAAAACAGCCTTAGAGAACCACCCCATGGCACAGAATAGAGGGGGTTTCTCTTGTTGCGGCCGCCAAGGGCAGATGAATAGTGAGATGAGGTAAACCATGAAAATTTTTGGTACAATACACATAGCGGATATACTTTGGTTGATTTTGTTGATTGTATTAATCTTCTTTGGGATTAGATTTTCCGTACCACGGGAGGTTATGGCACAGGAAGGTCAAGCCACAGTACGCTACACGCTTGAGTTTGGTTATGGCACTCACGCATCGGCAAGAAGGATGCGGGCAGGTTTTTACGAAAATGTCAGCATAGGCGATGCTATCTTTGATGCTGTACGAGGGGTTCATATGGGTCATGTGGTGGATGTCTACGCCGTCCCCTTTCAAGTGGCTGTCCTTGATGAGAGTACAAATATCATACGTTTCGCAGATGTGGATGGGCTAGAGCTTACAAGAGTGGTTGTGGAAGCCGTTGCAGAAATTTCAGAATACGAAACACTAGTAAATGGGATTACCATAGCAACAGGGCTACAAGAAGTTTTTGTAAGGTCGGCAAATTTCGCAGGCGACGGCCTCATAATTTCAGTGGAGATAATAAACTGGAATTAAGATGCATCAAACGATAGTATGAACGAAAAGCCAAAAAGGCGTTTTTACGCAATTAAATCAACTTTGCAACCCCACAAACAAAAATTTAAAGTTTGTCCACTTTTCAAAGTGGCGGGGGTGTGGGGGCAGAGCCCCC
>WRKH01000034.1 GCA_009778175.1 Turicibacter sp. | reverse complement strand
AAAGACAACAAACAAGCGGACACTCTGCTCAGCCACTTGAAAGGCCATATTGCAAAAGACAACAAACAAGCGGACACTCTGCTCAGCCACTTGAAAGGCCATATTGCAAAGGATAGTAAAAATGCTAATTTATTGGTACATTTGCTTAAAGACTATGATTACTATGAGCGTATGAGTATGCGACCAAAAGATTATAAGAAAGCTCTAAAAGATATGTACAAATCAAAAACAGGGCAAAATTTAGATTTGGACAATCCACAAACTTTTAGCGAAAAAATGTACTGGTTAAGACTTTATGACAACACATCGCTAAAAAGCAGACTTGCTTGCAAATATTCGGTTCGAGATTATGTTAAAGAAAAAATAGGAGAGGAGTTTCTGATACCATTGCTTGGGGTTTGGGATAATTTTGACGATATAGATTTCAACAAACTGCCAGACAAATTTGTCTTAAAATGCACACATGGCTGGGATATGAATATCATTGTGCAGGATAAAGGCAGTCTTGATTTATGGGATGCTCGTTATAAAATAAATAGTTGGCTTCGCTATAACCATGCGTTTGGAGATTTGCAACAGCACATGAAAATAATCCCGCCTAAAATAATTGCGGAAGAATATATGGAGAATACAGCAGGGGATTTGTATGACTATAAGTTTTGGTGCTTTAACGGAGAGCCATTATTTGTTGCGTTTGTTATGGATAGACAAAAAGAAAAAAAGGAGGGCTACTTTGATGTGGACTGGAATAAGACTTCTTTTAGTAAGCGAGGGTCTATACCGTTAGATTGTGAAGTTCCAAAACCCACAAATTTATACCGATTAGTAAACCTTTCAAAACAGTTAGCAGAGGGACTAAGTTTTGCACGTATTGATTTGTATGTTCTTAATGATGGTACAGTTAAATTTGGTGAGATTACATTCCATCCAAGCGGGGGAATTAATGTTTGGGAGCCACCAGAATATGATTTGATACTGGGCGAAAAGCTGAAATTGCCGATAGACAATGCAGAAAAATAACAGAAAATCCCGAAAAAATTTTCAGTAAAAATCTAAAAAATCTATAAAAATATTTATGTATGGAGATGATGTAGAGCGTGTTATTTGAGGCAATCGTTTCTCGTTGGAAAAAATATAATTTTCTGTTTGAGGAATTAGTCAAACGGGATTTCAAAAAGAAATACAAAAGGACTATATTTGGCGTTATATGGAGTATGTTGGGACCGTTATTGCAAATTATGGTTATGTCTTTGGTGTTTTTGAATTTTTTTGGACGAGATATGCCGCATTTTGTGGTGTTTATTTTTTGCGGAAAGATGCTGTTTCAATTTTTCAAAGAGTCAACTTCGTCTGGTATGCAGTCTTTAATGTCAAATAAAAATTTGATTACAAAAATGAAAATTCCAAAATATATATTTCTAATTGCACGGAATATAACTTCATTGACTAATTTTATTTTGCTTTTGGTAGTTTTTATTCTGTTTGCACTTATAGACGGCGTAACATTCCATCCTCGTTTTCTATTGCTGATATATCCAATCGTTACACTTACTGTGTTTAATATTGGTGTGGGTTTGGTTTTATCGGCACTATTTATTTTCTTCAAAGATATTCAATACTTGTACGATATTTTTACCATGCTTGTGATGTGGATGTCGGCAATATTTTACAGCATTGAAACTTTTTCGATAACGGCACAACGATTGTTTTTGCTGAATCCGATTTTTACACACATACACTATTTTCGGCTGATTGTGCTGCATGGCGTAATTCCCGCATGGCACATACAGCTACTTTGTGCGGCGTATGCGTTGACGGCGTTGGGCGTTGGGGCTTGGTTTTACAAGAAATATAATTATCGGTTTGTATATTATATGTGAGGTGCGAAATGACGATAAACGTGAACAATGTCGCCATTCGCTACATGGTCGGCGACTTCAAGAACATCGGACTAAAAGATTTCGTCATGCAAAAAATCAAGAGAGAGTACACGGCAAAGGAATTTTGGGCGGTAGACGGCGTGAGTTTTTCTTTGGAAAAAGGCGATTTTTTGGGGATAATCGGGAATAACGGGGCGGGGAAATCCACTTTATTAAAGGCGATTTCTGGAATAATGTTGCCGACAAAGGGCAGCATAGCGATAAACGGGAATATAGCGGCGTTACTTGAACTCGGTACAGGCTTTGACGGCGAGATGACCGTGCGGGAGAATACGTTTTTGCGAGGGGCACTAATGGGCTACACACGGGATTTTATGCACGAGACGTACCCGAAGATTATTGAGTTTGCGGAGTTAGAGGATTTCCAGGACAGGGCGTTTCGGACGTTATCCTCGGGAATGAGGTCGAGATTGGCGTTTTCGATTGCTTGTCTGGTCAAGCCAGATATTTTGATTTTGGACGAGGTGCTAAGCGTTGGGGATGGCAGTTTTCGGGCGAAGAGCGAGGTTCGCATGAAAGAGATAATTGCGGGCGGGGCGACTACTTTGTTTGTGTCTCATTCGACAAGCCAGATACGGGCGTTGTGTAATAAGGCGTTGTGGTTGCACAAGGGGCGGCAGATGGCGATTGGCGAGGTTGGGGTTGTCGTGGATAAGTATGAGCGATTTTTGAGTGGGGAATAATGTTTGCAAAAAGTCTGGTGGGTTGGTATAATGGAGGTGTAGGAAAGAAAGTTGCAGGAAATGAGGTAAAATCATGATAGTTGGCAATCCTAAGAAGATAGATTTGAGTACGTCGTCATTTGAAAGAATGATTGAGCGGGGAAATTTGTATGTGGATAAGACTAGGATAGTTGAGAATTTTGTCGAGGAGGCGAGTTCGGTTCAGCTGATTACGAGACAGCGACGGATTGGCAAGACCCTAAACATGGACACGGTGCGGTGTTTTTTGACGGATAGCGTGGATAATCGACATTTGTTCAAAGGGCTTTATATCGAGAATAGCCATGTGTGGGAGTTGGCGAACTCCTCGCCTGTGTTTTATTTTAATTTTAAGGGGTTGAATGTCAAGACGTACAGGAAAAAGCTCTATTTCATGATTATCAGATATATAAAAAGTTACTGTGATGTGAATAATTTGCCAGACACTGTTTTAGACTATATGTC
>WRKH01000033.1 GCA_009778175.1 Turicibacter sp. | reverse complement strand
CCTGTGGAGAGTTCTTGGGTTACCTCCTCTGTGAAACAGGAATTGAACAGCAGGTTTGATTAAGTTTGATTAAGTTTGTGTAAGTTTCAAGTAACGGAGATGGAGGGGTTAAATGTTTGATTGGTTTATACGTTTTGTAAAGGGGGCGGTTATCGGTATCGGGTTTATCCTGCCTGGCGTGAGCGGCGGTGCGTTGGCGGCTGTTTTTGGGCTGTATGAGCGAATGATACTATTTTTAGCCAACGTAACACAGGATTTTAAGAAAAATTTCCTGTTCTTTTTACCCGTTGGAATTGGGTTGGTTGCGGGTCTCTTTGTTATTTCGGTATTCTTCAGCCACTTTTTTGAAATGGCTGAAACGCAGATTATTTGGTTTTTTATAGGCTGCGTTATAGGCACTCTCCCCACCCTGTGGCGACAATCGGGTAGCAAAGGACGAAAGAAAGTTCACATAGTAACCTTGGCACTTTCAACCGTGGGCATAATAGCATTACTAATGTTCCTCGAAACCGCCACAGGGGGCGGTATAACGCTAAATATCTTTACTTGGATAATAACGGGTGCGATTATTGCGTTTGGCGTTGCCGTACCAGGGCTTAGCACCGCTACTCTGCTCCTATTTTTGGGGCTATACGCTCCCATGATGAGCGGCATAGCCAGCTTAGATTTTGGGGTAATTATCCCCATAGGGATAGGCGGAGTGCTAACTATATTTGTGTTCGCAAAAATAATGGCATTCATCTTAGACAGAGCCTACAGCCACATCTACCACGTGATTATAGGGCTTGTTGTAGGTTCCACGCTACTTATCGTGCCACTCGACTATAACTATTTGAGCGTAGGGGGATTACTTTCCGCTGTAACGGCGATTTTGGGGCTAGGCTTTGCACTGTTCATGGGTAGATTCAGCACACAAAAATAGCGCCCTCCATCGCCTTCGCAAAAAGACTAATCGCATAGCGTAATCGCAACGGAATTGGTTAAAATATCCGTATAGCTAAAGGATATTTTTCGTTCGGGGTTTGGGCCCTCGTTTAACTCTATGATAAAGATACTAGGATACACGCTAGAAACAATTCCCTGATTAATTACCGTCTTGTGCCGTCCCCTGTTGGTTTCGACCCGCACTTTGCTACCGATAATCTTTTGAATATCGTCCTTTACCCGCATTACATCGCTTCTTTCAAACAAATCAGTCACCTCATCTAAAATCACTCTAACCCACCATTACAGTATACAATAGGGGATTGGATTTGTCAAGGGAAAAACAATCCGCCAAAATTCAAAAAATCTTAAAAAACATTGACACAAATGAATAGCTGTTGTAAAATGGTAGTGTCTGCTTTGTATCTAATTCCGCAGTCCCGAACACCACCGCCAAAACACGCTAAAACACATTTAGCTAAAAACAATACAAAAAGGTGCGGGTCTGGGGGCACGCCCCCAGCGG
This sequence comes from Turicibacter sp., assembly GCA_009778175.1. Classification (GTDB taxonomy): domain Bacteria; phylum Bacillota; class Clostridia; order Lachnospirales; family WQUN01; genus WRKH01. Next base: position 1,635 of record WRKH01000033.1, on the reverse strand, counting down.
GGTGTTGCTCCGCAAACGTCTAAACGGTGTCCACAGGACACCAGACGCGGGGCAGAGCCCCTTGCGGGTCTGGGCAGAGCCCAGCGGTTTTGAAACGAAAATTGAGAGGATATGGAAAATTGAAGAATATAAAAGTGTTGTTTGTGGCATCGGAAGTTCGGCCGTACTCTAAAAGCGGCGGCTTGGGAGATGTGGCTGGCTCGTTGCCCGCCGCTCTAAAGGCACAAGGTCTGGATGTTAGGGTTGTCTTTCCAAAATATGGAAATATACCCGAAAACCACCTCAAAGGAATGAAATATATTGGATTTTTAAATACGCACCTGTCTTGGCGGGAGCAGGGAGCTTCTATCTACACGATTGTCCCCCAAGACAAGAAAGATGTTCAGGTGTATATGATAGAGAACGACTACTATTTTGGACGAGATGGTTACTATGGCTACGGCGATGACTATGAAAGATTTGCGTTCTTCTCCAAAGTATCGCTAGAATTTTTGACGATAGTGGATTTTAAGCCTGACATAATACATTTTAACGACTGGCAAACAGGCTTGGGTTGCACTTACTTACGGGATATTTATCGCAATTTTACCTTTTACAAAAACATGAAAAGCCTCTTTGCAATCCACAATTTACGCTATCAAGGCTCTTTCGAGCGTGAAATTTTGTGGTCTGTCGGGCTTAACGATGGCTATTTTACAGGGGGTTCATTGGAATTTTACGGCAATGTTAGCTTACTGAAGGCAGGCGTTGTTCATTCTGATGCCGTATGCACCGTAAGCGAAACCTATGCACAGGAGATACAAACGCCCTCATTTGGCTACGGTATGGACGGTTTGTTGCGTAAACGTGGGGAAGAGGGGCATTTATTCGGCATCGTAAACGGTATCGACACGATACTCAACGACCCCGCAACCGATCCTCGCATTTTTGCAAATTATGACAATAAAAGTGCAGAGGAGACTATTGCAAAAAAATTAGAGAACAAGCATAAACTACAGGAACAGCTAGGTTTACCGCAATCAAACGCTCCTATGCTCGCCATAATCTCCCGCCTTTCCAACCAAAAGGGGCTTGACATCATTTCCCTGTCATTAAACGAGATACTCTCAAAGGACATTCAATTTGTCCTATTGGGGACGGGGGAAGGGCGTTACGAGGAGCTTTTTAGGAACTATGCCAATAATTATCCCAACAAATTAAGTGCTCAAATTTATTTTAACGATGAGTTGGCGCAACGCATTTACGCCAGCTCCGACATATTCCTGATGCCTTCGGTATACGAGCCTTGCGGATTGGGTCAGATGTTTGCGATGCGTTACGGCACGATTCCGATTGTTCGCAAGACGGGCGGTTTGGCGGACACGGTTCAGCATTTTAGCCCTGAGACACCCACGGGCAACGGTTTTGTTTTCGAGGATTTCGTGGCCAGCGGTTTAATGTGGGCTTTAAATCAAGCTATAGCTTACTACAACACTCCACACTGGTCTGTAATAATAAAAAACGCCACTTCTTGCGATTTCTCATGGAACAAATCCGCAGCCACTTACATCGATCTTTATTCAAAACTAAAGAACGAAAGATAAAACCCTGGGGCTCTGCCCCAGACCCCGCTGGGGGCCAGCCCCCAGACCCCCG
>WRKH01000032.1 GCA_009778175.1 Turicibacter sp. | reverse complement strand
ATTCAGGGCGAATCTCCTCGGCACGTTCTGCCACCTCTTCGAGCAATTCTTCCGTGATAAAATTGCTATTTTCCAACAGATATTCTCGATTGTTAAGAATTTCGTCCAGCGTGAAAAAGTCCAGCTCATTGATGTAGATTTGGCTGATTATAAGGTGGGTGTCGTCGTCGTGCCAGTCTCGGATAATGGTGCCGGAGACGTGGGGGTTGTCGCCGTCAAACCAAGCTGTAAGAATCTGCCCGCTTTCCAGCATAACGCCGTCCACTTCTCCAGATCCCGAAAGCATAACGATATAGACGGTATTTTCGTCATAATGCCCGAGTGTAAACATCGTGCCGCGCACCGCCAGTATGACCGAGCCGACCCGAGCCGCTAGGCTTTGGTTCGATGCCTGTCCCGCTACTTTTACAAGGGCGTTGCCGTTCAGCACGTCCAAGCCGAGCATCTGGCCGTTTATCTCCACAGCAAGGCGGCTGTTTTCGTCCATGCGTAAAAGACTTTCCCTGTCCATACGCAAATCAATGTGCGTACGTGTGCCTGTGGCGAGTTGGTATCCGTTTGTGAGACGGGAGTTGCGGCGAGGGGTGGCTCGCTGGCCTGTTGAGCGGAACATATCCGCATTTTGCCCCTCAATGGTTGCAACTGTGATTGTACGTGCATTTGTGAAAGCAACAGCAGCACTTGCCGTTTGTGAGCCCGAAAGCATTATCAAAAACGCTAGAGATAAAGCGAAAAACCTCTTTAACATTTTTTTCATTTTCTCCACTCCGTTCTAAAATTTTGAGTTAAGCCCATTGTAGCACAAACAATTTGACTTTGCAACTGCGGGGCAGTGTTTTTTTGATAATTTACTGTGCAGTTTTGCAAAGAGCGTTAAAATAGCGAATGTAGCCGAAGAAGCCAGGTGTAAATAATGTAATTGCGTTTCACACGGTTGATGTAGTTGCGTGTTTCGGGGAAAGGTATGTAGGAGAGGGTAATGCCGTCCTGTGAAAATCGCTCGTCTGCTAGCCATTGGCGGACACGGCCAGGGCCTGCATTGTACCCGCTTAGGATTAATGTTCTGTCGTCTCCAAAATATTGTTCCAGCCAATTCAGGTAAAAAATACCGATTGCGATATTGGATTCGGGGATTAGGAGAGCGGAGTAGTCGAAATCGTAAAAGCCCATGCGGTTTGCCATATCTTGCCCTGTGCTTTCCATGATTTGCATAAGTCCGATTGCCCCTCTATGCGAAACTACATGGGGGCGGAAGGTACTTTCGGCATGGATTACTGACAAAACAAAGGCGGTGTCCAAGCTATGTTCCTCTATTATATCCAAATATCGAATGGGAAAACGCAGAGTAACCAGCACAAACCCAACCAACATCAGGGCTAAGCAAGCCGAAACCACACTAGCAAGTATAATTTTCTTCTTCATTTCAATCCTCCAAATGTGCAGGGTTTTGGGGCAAAATACCCAATCGTCTTGCCTCGGACAGGACACATTCCCTTAAACACTCCAAACTCTCGCTATTGTCTATCGTAACTTCGCTCTCTATCTTGCTGGTATCCCGCTGGTTTCTTAGCCTATCGGATATTTCTTTTTCTGTTAGAGCATCTCGGGCGGTGATGCGCCGAATGACACATTCCCGTCTCGCCTTTATCAGCCACACTTCATCACAATAGGTGTGCAGATTGGATTCCACCAACAGCACAGCATCTATTGCAAAAAAAGGTCTTTCGGTAGCTTTAATTTCTGTCAAAATAGTCCGTATCACATGGGGGTGTACAATGTTTTCCAGCAAGCTGCGTTGAGTGATGTCGTTAAATACCAAAGCCCCCAATTTTTTTCGATCTATCTGTCCGTTTTCAGCCAAAATATCCTTCCCAAAAGCGGCGAGAATGTCGATATATACAGGTTTCCCTAATTCCATGAGGCTATGCACGATACTGTCAGCATTTGCAGTGGCTACGCCCAACTCTTCCAAAATACCCAAAACAGTTGTTTTGCCGCTGCCGCTATTGCCTGTAATTCCGATGATTTTAGTCATTTGTGTCCCTTTCAAATAAGAGGTCAAAATCAGATACGCCGTGAAAATTTTCGTGGCGTTCCGATTCTATTAGAAATTGTATGCTGTGAATAGCCCCCACATTACCCATAATCGAGCGAGTTATTGATTGTAGCATAAGCTCGGCAACGGCTTGTGTTCCGCTGAAATTATTCAAAAATTCACTGCTAAGGTTCAAGGAGCAGAGTCCGCCCTCTACTCGGACATCTCGGATTATCGTATTGCTGGGGATTGCGGAGAGGCGATCGGCATAGCTTGAGCCTTCGATAAGTTGTTCCAACACAGCGTGTGCCACGGCAAAGGTAGGAACTTCCAAAGTCCGTTCTTCCTGTATCAATTCCGTTGAATCCTCGCTTAAAAAATACAAAACGAGGGTACTTTCCGTCATCATACGCGGCATTATATTGGGGCTTATCAGCACATCTTCACGGGTTTGCAATCCCAAGGTTTCGCCAAAGCTATTTGAGGGCATTTCCCCGTTAAAAATCAGATTTACGCCATTGATATAGATAAAGGGCAAGCCTGTCAGAGTATGCACGAGTGCTACCCGAAACAGAGCCTCCTCATACGGGGTCATTTCTTCGTAGTTTATAGCTAATTCCACCGTACTTCCTGAAATGGTCAAATGTTCAATAACAACATCGGGCGGCACAATCACATCTAAATGGGGCGACCGAGGCACAACATACATTGCAGCCACAACTGACCGCAACATTTCGGACGGCGAGTCATACACTATTCTACGAACTTCCGCCTCCAACCGATTGGTACGGGTATTAAACCGATATATTTCAACCGCCACACTATTACTAAACTGCAAATAAACAACCCCTCCAACCACTCCACCCAAAACCAAAACCACCATCAACCCCAAAACCCCAACTTTAACCACCAAAAACACCTCTCTTTTCAAAATATAAAACCGTGGGGCTCTGCCCCACACCCCGCTGGGCTCTGCCCAGACCCGCAAGGGGCTCTGCCCCTTGACCCCGCTGGGGGCGCGCCCCCAGACCC
>WRKH01000031.1 GCA_009778175.1 Turicibacter sp. | reverse complement strand
TGGCCCCCAGCGGGGTGTGGGGCAGAGCCCCACGGTCTTAAGGAGGTTGTTTTGAAATCGTTTTTGGTAATTGGAATGGGGCAGTTTGGTAGCTCCGTGGCTAAAGAGCTGTACCTTATGAAACACGATGTTTTGGTGGTGGATTCGCATGAAGAGAAGATCGCACCGTATATGAATAATGTAACAAATGCAATAATCGGCGATACGACAGATGAGGCAGTTTTGCGATCGCTGGGTGTGCAAAATTTCGATTGCGTCGTCGTTGGGATTAGTCAGGATATTCAAAATAGTATCTGGACGCTGATGATATTAAAAGAGTTGGATGCAAAAATGATTGTGTGCAAAGCCAGAGACGAACGCCATGCCAAAATATTATCGCAATTGGGTGCAGATAAGGTAATACGCCCAGAATTTGATATGGGCATCCGAATCGCACATTCGCTGGCACAAAAAAATGTCATTGACTTCCTTGAAATTTCCGTAGATCATAGTGTTGTGGAAATATCCATCCCCGCAGAATGGGTGGGCAAGAGCATCCTGAAAATACATTTGCGGAAAAAGTATGGGATAACGGTTATCTGCATACGTAATGGCGACACAGGAGCGATAAACTTTTCGCCCGAAGCGGAAACTGTTTTGAGCAAAAATGATATTATCACGGTCATCGGGAGAAAGAAAAATTTGAACAAAATACAGGCACTCTCCTGAAAAATCAGCAAAATCAACGGCTACCTGTTATTTGCAGGTAGCCGTTGTGCATTTGTCTATTCCTTGTAGTGATCGCGCCAAAAATATTTTGGCTGCCAACCTAAAACTTTTTTAGCCTTTTTGTTGCAATAGATTGGCTGGTACTCGCTAATATCTGAGCGAATATCTGTTATTTCAGGAAATTCAGCCTTTACTAAATCGATACTCTTGATGGCTTGCGATGTGTCGTCCGCACCCAAATTCATAATTTCCGTACCCAATCCATCAGCTTCTATTGCGAGCCTACACGCTACGGCAATATCTCTCGCATCGATGTAGTTCCACAAATTACGCTTACGCATATAGCTATCGTGGATAAAGGTGGGAAATCTCTTTAAGTACCTCTCGGGAGTCATGATATTTCCTATCCTAAAGGAAACAATCTGTGTGCCATAGCGTTGGTGCATACCTTTAGCAAGATTTTCAGCCGCAACCTTTGCCATTCCATAGCAATCTTCCGCCCAGGTAGGATGCTCTTCATCGACTGGAACATATAGCGGGACCAATTCCTCCTTTGCGAAACAAAGCCCATAGGTACATTCACTAGAGGCAATGACCACTTTTTTAACACCCAGATTACCAGCAGCCTCCATGATGTTATAGCTGCCCATAAGGTTATTTTGGAAAGTTTTTCCGTTTGGATATAGGTCTGCTCGGGGAATGGCTGCTAAATGTACCACGCCGTAGGTATTATCCTGCAATATGCCATATACCTGCCCCAAATCGTTTAAATCTACCGTCCAATGGCGACATTTAGGTTCTTCTTTAAGCGGATTTATATCTACGCTCAAAACATCATAGCCCTGCTCCAAAAAGTGGTCAACCACCCAGGGGCCTAGCAGTCCCGATGTGCCTGTAATCGCTATTTTCTTCTTCATCAAAATCACTCCTACTATTCACTGACTTCCTCTTCTAAATTAATTATGCTAGAATACCAGCGTATGGTTTCAATATACGCATCAAAGACACTTTCCGCATCTACGTCATGGACAGCCATAAGATGTATTACTTCGCTCCAATCGGCTGCCTCATATGCCTTTATAAATTTGAGTACAATAGCAAAATCGCCCTCCCCGAAAACCAAAGCACTGTGGATTCTTTCGGTTACAGAGATTATCTTAAGTGCCTCTGCCATGGGCAGTTCTAAAATCACATCCAAAATCGAGAACAAACCCATAAGGAATAAACTTGGTGCGTGTATCCCCATTTCAAAGCATCGGGCAAGGTTCTCGGCAAATTTTGCACGCACTAACGAGATTCTAGTTAGTTCATCGGGTCTGTCTTCCGCCAATAAGCCTGTTGTGGCAGTTATAACCCATTTGCGTACCTCGATTTGCCCTAGCATGGCTATAGCGTGCTGGATACTTTTAATCTTTTGAGAGAGTCCCAGTAATGGGGAATTTACCAGCTTAAAGAGGGAGATTGAGAGCGCCGCATCCTGCCCTACAACCTTAACTACCTCTTCGATTGCAAAGTCATCTTGCTTCACTATGTTTATAAGCTGGATTCTATTTACCTTAACTGGGGAAATGGCGTTTTGGTCTCGTACAACAGGAACATTGTAAAAACGACCCTCAAAAAACTCAAACTCCGAACGCAACTTATCGAACACAGCCGTTGAGTCGATATCCGACGCAATAAATTTGTGGTTCTTAAATTGGCGACGTGTTTCAAAATAGTTTTTGGTTATTTTGTCGGTGTCATGCTTAAAACTTATGAAAATAAATTCGCACAGATCTATTATCGGCTTCATCTTGTTGTAGTTTTTGATGTTTTCCACGGCAAAACGATAGCCTATCCGCCTCAAATTCTCGATACATTCAATAAAAATATGCTCGGGGGGCGTATTTTCATCCAGTAGGAAAATTATCTTGTCGGGAGGCTGTGTACATTGCAAAGTAACGTCCGAGAGCAGCGTAAATTGATTCAACGGGACGAAGAGGGGGAACCCATTTGTAAAGCCATCCAAACCTATATCTTCCAATAGTTTAAGGCAGGGCAAATTTACAATACCGTCATAAAGTCTAGCCATGTATTGATCTGCCAGATATTCATCGCCACGCCTATACCTGAAACAATAAGACATAAGCGAAAAATCACTCTGCAATATTGGTTTTGGCACAATCATAAGTTTCATATTTAAAACAGCTCCTTATCTGTAAATACGGTGCGGTTGAAATAGCTTAAAATTGTGAGAATCGCACTATATCCATCTTGTTAAATGACACATCTAAAGTTGTTTGCCGCAATGGCGTATTCAAGGCTACCCCGCCATATTTGGTAATGTCATAAAACCGTGGG
>WRKH01000030.1 GCA_009778175.1 Turicibacter sp. | reverse complement strand
GATTATGAACTTACCGTTAATTCTTCCGAAAATATGTCTATTATCTCTAATTTGCATACTCTTTTGAAGAAAATTTAGTTGAATACAGGCTCTTATACTGGTGAATTTTTCTATTACCAAAAGAGTACCCATAGCAACACCAATAGTAATTACACCAGTAGTTATACCCAAAAAGATTGTTATAGCAACGCCGATTAGCATAATAATAAATATTATGCAGCCTATTACAGTCCATTTAAGAAATGCTTTATTAGGTTTTGGTTTTGGTTCAAGATAACCTGTGTCAGGACTTTTACTAAATCCAAGAATTTTTTTCATCTCAGAAGGTATATCACTATCCGTTAATTTTTTTCCTTTGTATTTGTTTAATCGACCTCTCACACCTCTCAAAACATTTGGTAACTCTTCGAATTTACCTATAAAGGGAGTTTTCTTGTGTAATATGTAGGTTGGAGATTCGCATATATCGCTAGATGTGGGAACTAGTTTTTCTAGTTTTTTTACATCAGAAGCAAAAACACAACACTCGCCCTGCCTACATGAAGTGTTCGGACATTTATTTTTATCAAGGCCATTATTTTTGCCTAGGAATACATTTATGAATTTAAATATATGTATAGCCCCACATGATGTAAAAAAGATTTCTGTTGAATCCAGAATCTTAATAAATTCAGGGGTTTCCTCCCTTCTAAAAACATCCTTGATGAGTAAAGTTTCCATTTTCTTATCTATCCTTCCAAATTTGAATTAGTCAAAACCACCTACTCTCTCTACGTAAGCAAGCATTCTTCAGTAAGTTCCCAAAAGAAAAAGCATGAAAAATCTATTCTTATTTGCCTTGAATCTGTGCAATAAACAGGCGAGGGCTCAGAATCAAGTTTGGTCTCTTTGCTGTCGATCGCTGACAAAAGTGCATTAATCAACATTATTGTCTCGTTTTCACTTTTACCCAAGTCACGAAAGTGTTGCCTAGTTTTTTTAATAATCTCCTTGTGTTTGTCTTTTTGAACTCCAACATCAACGAGTTTCTGTAAAAAACTACCATACGAAGGGTTTGCATAATAGACAGCATTACACGATTGTTCGCCTGGTATCAAACATCTAACAGCCCTTCCAGTATTATTTTTATTATCTCCAAAATCTTTCTCGTTATGAAAAACGAGATTGGCCATACCCGCATCAAGCACACTTAAAACCGCCGAATAGATTTTTTCGGTTGAAATCACATACCTTTCTTTTAATTTCTCCACAAGTAGTTGTATGGATATACCGTATTCGACTCCCTTTCCTTTCCAGCTATCATTTCCAGAAACCTCGTTGCGTTTTTTATTGTACAGTATCTCTCGAAAAAAAATACCTAATCTTTCGCTTAAACGATCTATGCGTTCTGATGGGAAACAGTTATCAAAAACTCGTTGAGTTGCTTCATCCAACCCTTCCTCATTAGTAGGGTATTCCCTAATAAAATGAGCGGACATATCCTTTAATTTTTCCTTGACAGCTTTTCTATCGTTTAACCAATCAAATAATAATTTTGAATCATTGCCTGCGGAAAAAAGATTTCCAAATTTTTTGACAGAATGTAAGCCAATCATGGAAACCACCGAGCAATTTGTAGCTGAAAAATACCTGTCTATAAAATCCTTGCCCCAAGTATAACCCAGTACAAAAGAAATAAGTTTGCTCCCCGCCAATTTAGCACGGTATTTTTCTTTTTTATCTCTAGACTCAAACTCATTAAAAAGGCGAGACATTTTTTCAGGAAAAAAATCTTCAATTTTAACCTCTTTGTCAATAAACCTCATGTCGACATAAGGCAAAATCATAAGTTTTGACATCGGACGGTTTACGTAAACACGCAAGCATTTGACAATATCTTTAGAGTTTGGCAAATAGTCAAAAAATACTCCACTCTCTTCCTTAGGAAACAGTACAAACGACTCCACATTATTGTCATAAAAAGGCACACAAGTGTTATTATAGAATTCAAATTTACTGGGGTCGCTAAAAGGCTCATTCAAATTATTTTGGCGTATATAATCACCTGACACATCTTCAAGATTTCCTAAAATGCTAACAGTATCTTTGAGTTCAAAAACAAAACCTCGCGAAAATGCCACGTAGGGAATGGAACTGACAGATAAACATTCAACAATTCTTTTAGAAAAATTTCTTACCTCTTTTACAGACCTCCAGTATGGCCATGACCCCTTGCCACTACCTAATAATACTTCGATTTCTTCGCCATCTTTTCCCAAAGTCAAATATTTACCCTCTCGGATACGTTTTTTATTGTCCTCGTTGTCTGCGGCTATATAGGCATAGACACTTATGTTATGATTTTCTGCTTTTCCATTAGAGTCGGAAACACTAGCGAAACCTACACCTAAATCATTGTGAAAACGAGCAACTGCTCTTCCCAAGGATTCACCGTGAACGGAAGAATCGTCAACAACGGCAACTTTGAGTTCGGATGGTTTTTTGTCATTGGCATTAGCGTTAAGCCAAATCGGAAACATGGAGTCGTGAGTGACTTTTGATTCAATGCTGTTTTTGTAATCCACCCCTTTGCCTAGATAATGGTTTAACAAAAAAGGACGAAAAATATTATATAATACCCACGCCTTTCTATCTAAAAAAACAACGACATCAATGTCGTTCTCAACTCTGACTCTGTCCAGTATTTGACGTAGCCAACCTAAAATTCCATCAAACGTGATGTCATTGTCATTATTATCTCTTTCTAGCACTTTCCTCAATTCAACTTCTAATTTATTTAGTTCTTCGTCAATCAAGGTATCGACATATTCTTCCAATTTCTTTGCCTCCAATGTCTTAAAATTGAATAATGGTACTTTTTAAAAGCAGGAGTGTAAACAACCCCCACACCCTGAAAACCAAACACAAGCAACAAACCACCATAACAAAAACCATCAAAAAGGACAAGCCCTCGACCATTAGTATCAATCAGCTGAATGCGTTACCGCACTTACACCTTTGACCTATCAACCTCGTGGTCTACAAGGGGTCTTACTCGTTCGAGACG
>WRKH01000029.1 GCA_009778175.1 Turicibacter sp. | reverse complement strand
AGTCCAGTGGACTGTCGAGTTTCAAAGTGGCGGGGTCTGGGGCAGAGCCCCAGCGCAAGACGGTCTTGTGCCAGGCTGTGGGGCAGAGCCCCACGGTCTTAATCTTTTAGTAGCTTGAAACGAGCAACCATGTTTTTGAAAGTGTCAGCTTGGCTTGAGAGCTTTTCGCTGGTCGAGGCAGTTTGTTGGGCTGCAGCTGCGGCAGTTTGTGTAACGCTTGATATTTCGTTTATGCTCTCCTTTACGATTTGTGCCGACTTTGCCTGATGTTCGGATGCAGTGGCTACCTCGCTTATAAGCCCGCTTATCTCCGATACCTGACTTACTATCTCCTGTAAAGTCTTGGCAGTCTTGTTCGTTATGCGGCTACCCTCGACCGTCTTCGCTACAGAAGACTCTATTAGAGCAGTAGTCTCCTGAGCAGCTTTTTTGCTACGAGCCGCAAGAGTACGTACCTCTTCAGCCACAACAGCAAAACCCTTTCCTTGTTCGCCAGCTCGTGCCGCCTCTACCGAGGCATTTAGGGATAGAAGATTGGTCTGAAACGCTATGTCGTCTATTACTCTTATTACCTTGGAAATGTCGTCGGAAGCACGGCTTATCTCCTCCATGGACTTTAACATCTCCTGCATATCGGTGTTGCCACGATAGGCACTCTCCTTGGTGTTTTCCGCTACTTTGTTGGTCGAGTCTGCCTTTTCAGCATTGGATTTAATTTGCATAAGCATACTATTCACAATTTCCTCAACATTCGTGATGGATGCGGCTTGACTGGTTGCCCCCAAGCTAATTTCATGGCTAGAAGAGGCTATTGTCTCCGAGCCTGCAGCTATGTTGGTTGAAGAGTTTAAAATTTCGCCCAATATGTTGTTGAACGAGGCTATTATGTTGTTTATCGAAATTTTAATCTCGTTGAAATCACCCTGATATTCACGCCGTATCATAACGTCCATGTTGCCGTTGGACATCTGTGTGAGTATATCGCTTATCTCCTTGATATACGCCGAAAGGTTCTTTATTGTAGAGTTAAAGGCTATCTTTATCTCCAAAAACGCCCCCTGATAATCGCCCGAAACACTGGCACTAAGATCGCCGTTTGCCAATTTTTGTAACGCCAAAACGGACTCGTTTATCGGATTTGAAACGCTTTCGACCAGATCGTTTAACGAAGTCATGGAAGATTTCCAGTCGCCTGAATATTCCTCTATGTTTAAGCGTTGGCTAAAATCGCCATGGCTGACCGCATTGGCAAGCCTGTTAGTGTTGTCGTATACACTTTGCAGGTTTTTTTGCACCAGATTAAGGATTTCCCCCGCAAGTTTCTTGTCCCCTGGCCATTTTTTTGTGGAAACCTTAAAATCGCCCTCGCCGTAGGATTTTATGGTTTGTAAAATCTCCATCACATCGGCGACTAATGAAGCTACAGTTTCGTTAAAGGCTCGTGCGGTGGCACGATATGCACCCTTAAAATCATCTTCGTTCAAAGTTACATCGATTTTGCCCTCGTCCAATTGTTTGCTCGCAAACCTCATTTTATTTATAAGGTCGTTGAAGGTATCCACCATATCGGCAACGGAGTTGGATAGAATCGCTACTTCATCGGTTTCGTTAGTACGCAGACTCGCAGTAAAATCGCCGTCTTTAACCCGAGATGTAACCTGTATTATCTTGCCTATCTTGCGTCGAAAATTCATAAGTATAGTGATCGTCAAGAACACAGCCAACAGAATCGCACCCGCCGATATTCCAAGCATTAAGAACTCTATCGTGCTAGATATTTCATTTATCTGTGTGCGTACCGTTTCGCTAAAATTGACTGTAAAGGTACGCAAATAGAGGAGTTCTTCCTCAATTTCGGCGATATACTCCAACAGATGAGTAACGTCCTGTGCCTCCGTCTGCCCTGCGAAAAAATTCTCCTCGAAATATTCCACAACAAGGCTCGTTAGATGCAGCACATTCATCATGCTCTGTTGATGTGCAATCTTTTCCTCATCACTAAGGCGCGGGTCGGCATCTATCGAGTTTACGTAGGTATGACCTATTTCTTGCAGTGCCGCAAAGCTATATCGTACATGGTCTTGACTTTCGAGTACAAGTTCTTGTGCGGTTATTGTCTGCCAGATGGTATCCATAAAGGTTGACCGCAAATACCGCCTCATCTCCGTCAGCTGTTGATGGTATTCCAAAATGTAGATTGTTCTAGCTATTACAAATTCATACAGGTAATCCTGCGATTCTTGATTATTATTGTAAGCCAGCATAGAGGTTACAATCACAGCAAGAAATATAGAGATGATTAGGACGTAGGATAATACAAGTTTTTTGGCCATCGTAAGCCCATTTAAAAAATGCATAAAAGCTCTCCTTTTTACGCCGCTAAAGATTAAAACCGTGGGAGTCCAAGCTCCGCACCTCCCTGAAATTCGACAATTCACTGGATTGCCTTCGGTCAAACTTTAACTTTTTGCTTTTTTGCTGATTTTGTTAAAGTTGGGAGGTGTTAGTTTGCAGCGGCTTAGGTGTCAAATTTTTTGTTCAAATAAATGTAACAAAAGACACATTTATACATTATACACTCTATTCATAAAAAAGTATATATTAAAATTTAAAAATTTACTTTTTCCGCAGAAATATCGTCATAAAAATTTTAGCTTTCGTCCGCAGACGAAAGCTAATGAGAGGCAACTATCTAAATTTCACTGCCGTCCCGTAAATCATAACCTCCGCCGCACCTTGCATAACATTCGAGGTAGAATATCGCAAGCAGGTAATGGCATCTGCTCCGAGTGCTGTCGCCTCTTTTACCATACGGTTGGTGGCAATTTCACGAGCCTCGGTCAAAAGCTCCGTATAGCCTGCGATTTCGCCGCCGACTATCGATTTGAAGCCTGCCATAAGGTCTCTTCCTGCGTGTTTCGCCTGAACGGTATTCCCTTTTACCACACCTAGCACATCAAACTCTTTGCCAGGGATACTCTCATTAGTAATTATCAACATTTTCATCTTCTCCTTTAAGATCGTGGGGCTCT
>WRKH01000028.1 GCA_009778175.1 Turicibacter sp. | reverse complement strand
CCCAGACCCCCGCCACTTTGAAAAGTGGACAAACTTTTAAATTTTTATTGGAGATTTTTTGCGTAGGGGCGGATATTATCCGCCTGTAAATCGCTAGATTGTTGTGTGTTTTTATATGGTGGCACGTTTTAGATTGGGGTGATTTCATGGCACAGATACAGGTATCAGATTTAACATTTTCATACGAGGGCGATTGGCGTGAGATTTTCAGCGGGGTCAGTTTTCGGATAGACACGGCTTGGAAACTGGGCTTTTGCGGGCGGAACGGACGCGGCAAAACCACTTTCCTAAACCTGCTCATGGGCAAATACGAATACAGCGGGGCAATCTGGGCGGACGTGAAATTTGAATATTTCCCGTTCTCGGTCAATCTGTCGCAAAATACCCACGAAACACTGCAAAAAATCGCACCCGAGGCGGAATTATGGTAGATGCAGAGGGAATTGTCGAAATTGGACGTAAACGAGGACGTGCTGTATCGTTCGCTGGGTACGTTGTCGGAGGGCGAACGTACGAAAATCATGTTGGCGGGGCTGTTTTTGCGGGAAAATAATTTCCTGCTCATCGACGAACCCACCAACCATCTCGATTTGGCAGCCCGTTTGACCGTTGCACGATATTTAAACACAAAATCGGGCTTTATTCTCGTTTCGCACGACAGAGCTTTTTTGGATGGCTGTATCGATCATGTTTTGTCGATAAATCGGGCAAATATCGAGGTTACAAAGGGGAATTTTTCCGCTTGGTTTCAGCGAAAAAAAGAACAGGACGAGGCGGAATTATCACAAAATCGGAAGCTGAAAAAAGAGATTGGCCGCTTGGAAGAGTCCGCCGCCCGCACCGCTAATTGGTCGGACAAGGTGGAAAAGAGCAAAATTGGGGCGGGCGATAAGGGTTATGTTGGGCATATGGCGGCAAAAATGATGAAACGCTCCAAAAATACCGAAAATTTACGCAACAAGGCTGTCGAGGAAAAGTCCAAGCTGCTGAAAAACATCGAGGCGGCGAACACGGAACTCAAAATACATTCTCTGAAATATCACAGCCGCCGCTTGTTGTCGTTGGAAGATGTTTCCATATTTTACGGGGAAAAACGGGTCTGTGCAGATATAAATTTTAGCCTAAATCAAGGCGAAAGGCTGGCGATAGTCGGCGGGAACGGCACGGGCAAGAGTAGCATTTTGAAATTAATCTGCAATTCGAGCCAAATCCAGCACACGGGCAAGGTTTCCGCAGGCGGCGGGTTAAAGATTTCGTATGTCGCACAAAACTCGGAACATTTAGCGGGCAGTTTGGGCGATTATATCAGCCATTTTGGGCTTGACGAGCCGTTGTTTAAGGCGATTTTACGCAAGTTGGATTTTAGCCGCGATCAGTTTGACAGGAATATAGAGGATTACAGTGCGGGGCAGAAGAAGAAATTGATGATTGCGAACTCGCTCTCGACACAGGCACATCTGTATATTTGGGACGAGCCGTTGAATTATATCGATGTGCTTTCTCGGATTCAAATTGAGGAGTTGATAAGGAATTACAGCCCGACAATGTTATTTGTGGAGCATGATGCGGATTTTTGCCGAAATACTGCCACGCAATTCTTGGAATTATAAATTTTCGTCCGACAAAAACGGCAGGGACGTTTATTTGCCCCTGCCGTAGCGTTAAATCAAGCATACAACGGATATTTCTCCGTCAACTCGTTTACCAATTTCTGTGCCTTTTCCAAATCATTTTCCTTGATAGTTACGGCGATAATATCGGCGATTTTCTGCATATCTTCCGCAATCATGCCCCTAGATGTTACCGCTGGCGTTCCGAGCCGTACGCCGCTTGTTACAAACGGGCTTTTTGGGTCGAATGGAATCGTATTCTTGTTGCACGTGCAGCCTATCGAATCCAGCCGTTTTTCTGCCTCTTTGCCCGTAATGTTCATGTTCTGCAAATCGACCAACATCAGATGATTGTCCGTGCCGCCCGAAACTAGCTTGAATCCATGCCCAATAAGTGCCGTTGCTAATGCTTGTGCATTGTCCAAAACCTGTTTAATATACGTCTTAAAGCTCGGTTGACCCGCCTCGTGGAACGCCACCGCTTTCGCCGCAATCACGTGCATCAGCGGCCCGCCCTGGATCCCTGGAAATACCGATTTATCTATGATTTTCCCATATTCTTCCGAGGTCAATATCAAGCCGCCGCGAGGACCTCGCAATGTTTTGTGTGTTGTCGATGTTGTAAAATGGACGTGCGGCACGGAATTTGGATGGTAGCCAGCCACAATCAGCCCAGCAATATGGGCAACGTCCGCCATTACGAGTGCCTCAACCTCGTCCGCAATGCTCCGCACAGTCTCGAAATCTATTTTTCTCGGATACGCGCTTGCCCCGCAGACAATCATTTTCGGCTTATTTTCCTTGGCAATTTTCCGAAATTCGTCATAATCGATTTGACCCGTATCTTCTCTGACACCATACGGCACGATATTGTAGAAAATCCCCGACATATTGACAGGGCTACCATGCGTTAGATGCCCGCCGTGCGACAGGTTCATGCCCATGACCGTGTCGCCAGGTTTCAGGAACGCAAAATAGACAGCCATATTCGCCTGTGCGCCCGAATGAGCCTGTACATTCGCATATTCCGCCCCAAAAAGCCCTTTTGCTCTATCGATGGCGAGCTGTTCCGCCAGATCGACATATTGGCAACCGCCATAATATCGCCGTCCTGGATAACCTTCGGCGTATTTATTGGTCAATATCGACCCCATCGCCGCCATGACCGCTGGGCTGGTAAAATTCTCCGATGCTATCAACTCGATATGGCTTCTTTGCCGCCCCATTTCAAGGCCTATGGCATTAGCCAAATCAGCATCCACTCTCTCGATTTCCTTAAAATCGTACATAAAATCCCCCTTAAATTCAAAACCGTGGGGTTCTGCCCCACACCCCGCCACTTTGAAAAGTGGACAAACTTTAACATTTTTTGGTAAAATTTATACGTTTGGCGGTTTTTGTGGTTGGG
>WRKH01000027.1 GCA_009778175.1 Turicibacter sp. | reverse complement strand
GGGGGCCAGCCCCCAGCCCCCCGCCACTTTGAAAAGTGGACAAACTTTAAATTTTATTGATTACCCTATATGTGTCATGATTTTGACAATAATGTCCATTCCTACGAAATTTTGTTTTAGATTAAACGGCTTTGGTGTTTTATGTGGGGGTTGGTGGTGTTAAGTGTAGGTCTTGTTCTTTGGAGATTGTCATGTCGTTGGATTTCAAAAAAATTTTTTTAGGTGTAGCCATATTTGCACTTTATTATCTGCTTACGAACTACTTTTTCGGGTATATAAGCCCGTCTATGATTATTATCGGTATCCCCTGCCCTGGTTGCGGGTTGAGTAGGGCGGGAGTTTTGTTTTTGAGCGGGAATTTTATAGAAAGTTTTCAAATGCACCCTCTCTTTATACCGAGTATGCTGTTTTTGGCGTATGTGGGTGTCTATAAAATTTGGCCGAACAAGGCGAAACATATAAAAGCTATTTCTATCGCATTTGCAGCCTTATTTTTTGCGGTGTATGTGTACAGAATGGTTCATTTTTTCCCCCTGCAAGAACCGATGGTTGTGAATGTGGATTCTATTCTAGGGACACTGTTTAGACTGGATTTACGTGTACTGAACAGTGCTTAATATCGGTCAACCTATTTTCAAGCTCGTCATGTACTTTATGTGCTATTTCATGGGCTTCATATAGGGGGTATGTGCCGTCTACGCTTATCTCCACCTCGACATATACCCTGTTGCCGAAGATTCGGGTCTTAAGTAAATCGATGCCCTTTACGTTTTCCTGTGCCAAAATTATCTCTTTTATTTTGCTCTCCATCTCCTCATCGCAAGATTTATCCGTCATTTTTCCAACGGCATCCCTGAAAATATCGTACGCTACCTTGAATATGAACAAGCAGATTAAAACAGCCGCCAGAGGATCGAGTATCGGAAAACCTAGTCTAGCACCCAAAATTCCTATAAATGTTCCGATGGAGCTAAGGGAGTCCGATAGATGATGCCAAGCATCTGCCAGCAATGCCCCCGAGTTGATTTTTTTTGCTACATTACGTTTGTAAATATACAAAAGTCCCATTACTACAATGGTTGTAATGGCAGCTACAAGTGCTATAATTCCAGGGATTTCCGCTTCCGCATATTCGCCCGACAGTATCTGCTGCAAGCCCGCCCAGCCTATGCCCGCCCCTGTAAAAATCAGCACTACAGAGAGTATAATCGCCGCCACACATTCGAATCTTTCATGCCCGTACGGATGCTCCTTGTCCGCCTTTTTATTCGACATTTTCACGCCAATCATAACTACTACTGTAGTATAGGCATCGGAGAACGAATGTAGGGCATCAGCAATCATAGCCGTGGAATTTCCTATAATTCCTGCTGTGAATTTTAGACCCGTCAATAAAACAGCTATGCAGATAGTGAATCTACTAGCCGACATAGCGATCTGCTCATTGGTTCTTTCCATTCTCTTCCCCCTGACTCTGTTCCATTTTTCTACAAAAAGCTAGCACAGGCGACCAAATAGTCGCCCATGCCACACACTAAAAACTTACCCCAATCCATCAAACAAAAAGTGCGGGTCTGGGGGCGCGCCCCCAGCGGGGTGTGGGGGCGCCTGGTGTCCAGTGGACACCGTTTAGGCGTTGCGAGTAGCACCAGAGCCCCACGGTTTTTATTGTTTTACCTTGTCTGCTAGTTGGGAAAAAGCCTTTGCATCGTTGACTGCCATTTCCGCTAACATCTTGCGGTTTATCTCTATTCCAGCGACTTTTAGGCCGTTCATAAAATTGCTGTAAGAGATGCCGTTCTGCCTTGCGGCGGCGTTTATGCGAGTAATCCACAGCCGCCTAAATTCTCTCTTTGTCTGTTTTCGTCCAGCATAAGCCGAAGCTAAAGCCCGCATTACCGATTGTTTCGCAACTCTGTATTGTTTGCTCCTCGCCCCTCTGTAGCCCTTTGCTAGCTTTAATACCTTCTTGTGTCTTTTTCGGGCGTTTAGAGCCCCTTTTACTCTTGCCATTCTGTATCAGCTCCTTATGCGTATGGCATCATTCTGCGTACCGCCAACTCGTTAGTCTTATCCACAACGCCTGATTTTCTAAGTCTCATCTTGCGTTTGGGGCTTTTTTTGCCTAATATGTGCTGTTTATTTGCTTTGGGATACTTAAACTTGCCCGTACCCGTTATTCTAAAGCGTTTGGTGGCAGCTTTTTTAGATTTTATCTTTGGCATAATAATCTCCTTTCCAACGTGATTCCTCTACTTTGCTGTTAGAAACATGGACATTGTGCGGGCTTCCATCTTCGGCGGCTTATCTATCACGCCAAATTCCCGAACTTTCTCCGCAAAGTCGTTCATTATGCTATAAGCACCCTCTTTGTTACTCAGCTCGCGGCCACGGAAACGTATCGTGATTTTGACCTTATCGCCACTGGATAGAAATTCTATCGCTTTTTTTACCTTGACATTAATATCATGCGTGTCGATATTCGGCGACAGTCTAAGTTCTTTGACATCGACAATACGCTGGCGTTTGCGGGCTTCTTTCTCCTTCTTTTGTTGATCAAATTTGAATTTGGAGTAATCCATAATCTTGCAAACCGGTGGCTTTGCGGTTGGCGATATTTTTACCAAATCGAGTTTTTTCTCATCGGCAATCCGTTGCGCCTCCCGGCTAAAAACTATACCCATCTGCGTTCCGTCTACATCGATCAGCCGCACTTCCTTATCCCTAATCTGCTCATTGATCATAAAATCAGCTATTTTACATACCTCCCAGCAATTATAAAAAAATAGACGCTAAGCGTCTCCGTTCAACACAACCTTTCACATTCGCTAATTTCCGCTCTGCTAAGGTGAGAAGGGACGCTTCTTCTTTATCAGAACACATAATATCACATATTTTTTGCACTGTCAACATTTTTTTGACTTTTAAATTCTCCCATGTTAAAATACCTTAAAACCGTGGGACTCTGCCCACACCCCGCAAGGGGCTCTGCCCCTTGACCCCGCTGGGGGC
>WRKH01000026.1 GCA_009778175.1 Turicibacter sp. | reverse complement strand
CCTGGAACGGCGACACTCGGCAAGCCACCTTGTCGAACGCCAATTATACCGTTGTCGTAACGATTGACAGTGCGACTTTTACGGTAAACGGAATGCCACACACGTTGGAAGTCCCTGCACAAATTATCGGTGGCTCGACTATGCTGCCGCTCCGTGCGGTCTTAGAGCCTGTTGGGTTTGATTTGGGCTGGAATGGGGAAACGCAGTTGATAACGGTAACTTCTGCTACTCCGCAGGTGGCAATTACACCGCCGCCCACGCCCGAGCCACCCGCACAACCGCCCGCAACAGAGGAACTTACGTCCCTTTCAAATTACACGATATTCATAGACGGACAAGCAACTAATTTGGGCGATACTTTGCGTGAATGGAATGGCTGGCATTTTGTCGAGGCTAGGGCTTTTGCGGATGTTTTTGGATTTGCGATTTTCGAGGACGACACTTCTATGAGAGTAGGAGTTTTACAGCGAAGTGTACGTTTTACTCTAAATGAAATGACGGATGAACAACAATTTGATAACAGGCTTACATTGAATTTTAGCACGCTTGTGAATAGAGATTTTCAAAATATATATCCAGGAGCATCTGTGATTTATTGGAGTCAATTCGTAGCTGGCGAAACAGCGGGCTTTGATGGATTTTGGGAGGTTGGTTCAGCTTCTTTTCCAGTTGGCGTTGTTTTGGAAGTTTTGCATAACATTCAAGATACACGAGTGTTGGCAGGTGGACTTGACGAAAATAACTATGAAAATTTCCCGCTTTCTTGGGTAATCAACGGAAATATGTACATTCCGTTTGAGATTGCCAACTGGCTTTTGGGCTACACGATAACCACAGCCGACAATGCTTTTCCTTGTGGATACAACGACTACTACATTGCCGCTTAGACCGATTTTCAACTAACGCAAGCCGACCGCTCCTGCTGTTTGGGGGCGGTTTTTTATTTGCGAAAAACAATCGAATTTGCTATAATGGTGGTGGAGGTGGGAAATGGGGAAAAATCCGACAGTCCCCATTAGTGAGTTGGGGACGGCGAATATTTCAGATATAATGAGCGTAGAGACATACGAACGCTTGGCATTATTGGAGTTAGAGAGCAAGTTAGACGAGGCGGAGCAGCAGTTGGGCTTGCCAACGAAAGAGCCACGGCGAGGTAATTGTCGGCTTGCGAGAGCGTGTAAATGCTAGAAGTTAGGTATCTTCCTGTGGCGGAGCAGGATTTAGAGGAGATAGTTGACTATTTGGCTGATTACAGCATACAGGCGGCACATGATTTTATAGACGAGTTGGAGAAGTTGGATGAGCGTTTGATGAGAAGAGGCGGCATGATGAGGCACAGGCGTTGAGTCATGCCAGAGTGGCCGAGCGGAAAAAATGGCAGGACGTGGTTGCGGAAAAAGACACAACTATATCCGATCAAGCAAAGACAATCGCCGACCTACCAGGCGAGATTGGCTGAAAATATAAACATTCCCAAAAAAGCCGCCCCAAACGCTTAAAATCGGACATTTTAGCGTAGGGGCGGATAGAATCCGCCCGCATTTTCTCGATTCGCATATTGGACGGATAATAGCCGTTCGCAAGGGCGGATAATAGCCATTTGTAAGGGAAATTGGCGAATATTATCCAATTTTAAGGTGCAACTGGCGGATAATATCCGCCCCTACGGAATGTTGCAACCTATTTTTTCCTCCTTTCCGTCCTCTCCGATTTCCCAAGAAATCCCCAAACTATCAAGGAAATCCCCACCACATACATCGCCAAACCCACGTAAAAAAATGGGTTTCCTAGCACGGCGACCACCTGCACGTCATTGGGCGATGCCGTCAAGATTGCGTTGACGATAACCGCCGTGTTTATCTCGATTGTCGCACAGATTATCAATCCAACGCCTAAAATTAACTTTTTCATGTTTATCCTCCCTCGTCCTGCTCGGAATGTGCCGCATTTTTCCGAAAATTTTTCAATTTCCGTATCAGCGGACATCGTTTCACCGAGAAAATCGGCTCTTTTTGCGATTTCACATTGTGTAAAATCCGCCGAATTTCCTCTAAATCGGCAATTTTTCGCTCCACTTGGGCGATTTTTTGCTCCGCCAAGCCTTGCACATCTTCCCAACTGTGTTGCTGGTCGTCGAAAAGTGTTAAAAAATCCCGTATTTCCGTCAAGGAAAAGCCCCACGACTGCATTTGGCGGATAAATCGCAACCGCTCGATGTCGGCGGCAAAGTAGATTTTACGCCCATTCCGCCGCAACGGCTCCGCCAGCAAGCCCTCACGCTCGTAAAAGCGTATCGTTTCTATGTTCACAGCCGCCAATTTGGCTAACTTTCCGCTACTTATGCCCTTTATCGCCCTCAACTCCTCTCCATTTTTCTATTGTACAACCTGTACCTAGGTACGTGTCAAATTTTTTTGAAAAAATTTTTTTGTGCAAAAAATTGCGGAGTTGAGTTTGCAAAAAAGACCTCAAAAATAGGTCTTTTCTTGTCGATATACGTATAAAAATAATCGTATAGTATTATAAAGGTGGCTTGTCTTCCAAATCAGTTTGCTTGCTCTTCAACATCTCGTAAATAAACGGAACACGGTTTATCACAATGCTGTACACCATTGTAAAATCCATCAAATGATAACCGTGTGCGGCACGGTTTCGGAAACCAATCAAACGCCCCCAATGCTCGCTTGGGTACTCGCTTAGGCTGTCCTCGCCGATATTTTTAACCAACTCGCCCAAATCCAGCAAACACATACAAACCGCTCGGCGAACCACAACGGATTGCAAAAATTCCTCCTCGGTTTCAATGCCAGCCATGCACAAAAACAACTCTTCGCAGGTGTCAAGCATATGTGCTAAATAATCCCAACCCCTAACTTTCAAGGAAAACCTCCATATCTCGCAAAATATTATTCTTAACCTCGTTTGGCGTTAAATTTAGATTGTCAAACGTCATCAAATCAAAACGCCGCCCCATCATTTCCAACCTATCCCAAACCTCAAAAATCACGT
>WRKH01000025.1 GCA_009778175.1 Turicibacter sp. | reverse complement strand
CAAAAATAAGCTCGGTTTTTGAGAATATGAAAAATTCCTCCGCCAAATCAGATAAGCTAAATTCGCATTTGAACTTTTTTAACAACTTCAGCGAAGAGTTAATTTTGTCGCAACAGCAGATGAATCAATGGCTCGCCGATAACGGCATGGAAACCGATACTCTCAGCAAAAAAGCAGTCGCTGAATTGCTAAAGGATGCATCGAAGCCGCTTGGCAGGGTGCTGTCGCTCCGTCAGCAGTTGGCGAAATCCTCGGTCAAGAAATATCAGACGATGGAAAACGCCGCCTGTGCCGATGGTCGTGCAAGAGGAATGTTCCAGTTTTACGGTGCAAACCGTATCGACAGATGGGCGAGTCGGCTGATTCAAATGCAAAAGCTACCACAAAACCACCTGACCGACCTTGAACAGGCACGGGGCTTATCCATGACGGAGATTTCGCCGCTTTGGAATTGCTCTACGATAATATCCCCGATGCGGGGCGGGTTGCGGCACTGCCACCCGAGGCGGTCGGGCTTATCCTAAAGGACGAGCGTTTTGTGGGAACAGGCAGCAACCAAGCAGAAATGCGGCTAGGGCGTGGGCATATCGGCAGGGCGGCTGGCTTTGACCTGTTTGAGGTAAACAACACGCCCAACAGCAACACGATAATAGCGGGGCATCGAATCGGTGCAACGTTCGCAGGGCAAATAGCCCAAGTGGAAGCCTATAGGCAAGAGCGGCGGTTCGGCGACGGGCTAAAGGGGCTATCGCTGTACGGCGCACTTGGGCATGACGAGCATCTGATAGACTACCATAATTTCTCCTTTCAGTTGATTCGATTGTAACACGGAAAATAATTTTTGTCAAATTTGCTAGGTTGGCACGGTAGCGAAGTAAGTTGAGTTGCCGAAATCCACACAGCTTGCGACAGAAAAAAAGGTGCGACAAAATGCCTATTTATCCGCACGAAGTCGTATTTTTCTTGTAATCGTTGCTTTTGCTCTGAATTTTTGTACGGAAATGAAACCCAGTTGACACCTTTTAGGAAGATAATCGCAAAGACTAGTGAAATTGCTGGTAAAAACAACCGTGATATTATTTGTGCAAAAAACATTAAAATTTCCATTATAATTCATCCTTAAATTTAAGTTGCTGTTGACTAATTTTATTGCAGCACACAGGACTTTTTTGTCAAATTAAATTTGTGCGGTTGGGGCGGGCAGAAACCTCCCAAAATCCGTTTACAGATTCAACCACAAAGCAGGGCGAACGCCAGGGAAAAAGCCCTCTTTTACAAACAACATATGGTCAGAGTTGCATAGAGCGATAACACCAGCATCGAGGACAAAGGCAACGCCAAAGCTACGGCTACCAGGCGACCGCAGCCACCACCACGTAGCCGCACCCGAGATGTCCTTTGCAACCCTTTTTGGATTTCCGTAAAGGTCTATGAAGAACGAGTGATTGGGGTAGCCTACTTCTTTGTGAAGCTTGAGTTTATTAGCATCATTAGGCATACCTGAATCGTCCCATATAAACTTTTCGTCCGCACTCATTGGCAGTCTTGCTAAATTGCCGTCTCCCAAATATCTAGCCACTTCCTCAATGCTAAGCAGAAAAATATTATCGTTTGTGTTACTGCCCCCTGCTATGCCAAACCATGGATTATCATTGTTGGCAATGGTGCGTTGGGCGATTCTGCTCTTGTCGTTGTCGGAAAATTTGTTGTAGAAATCGTTGTTGAGATAGTGGCGGAGGGTGCAATTTTCCCATGTTATAGCGTTTTGGGCGGTGTTGGATTCCAATACTAACTCGTCCCATGTCATAGCAGCGTTTCGGGTGGTGTCGTATGGGCGGTTTTCTAATACTAACTAGCTAAGCAGTAGGGCTTGGTTGTTTTCTATGTCTAGCACTTGCCAGTTGTAGCCGCCGAATTGGATTATTTCGCCTACTTTGTACATAATTGTAAATCTCCTTTCGCTCTTGTTGAGCAGGCTTTTTCAGCCAGTAATTTTATTAAATTGTTTGATTTACGGCACTATTTTGGTATCTTGTCGGATTTTCCTCACAAGAAAATAGGTCATAGCGGCCTGTTTCGGCCTGTTTCGGCCTGTTCATTTCCTATAATACAGGATTGGTTTGCGGTTGTCAAGGTGTTTTGGAAAATTTTTTAGGGAAATTTATAATCAATCTCGCACATTGTTATTTTGCCGAAAACTCCGCCCAATCCATCAAACTAACCTCGCCACTCTGATATTTAGGCTTTTGGCTAACAAACTTCCCACGAATATTAGCGTATAATTCACGCAGGGCAAAATCAACCCCAATTTGAAAGTTCTCCAAAATGTTCATGCCAACAACTTCATTTATTGGGATATTATCGGCGTTTGGCGTGGCAATTACGGCATCTTTTATTTTGTAGTTGCAAAATAACAATGTTGGAATCACTCGCAAATCGCACAAAACCGAGCCGCCGCCGAATCCGCCGATTACAAAGGCTTTCGGCGTGTCCACTTTGAAACCACATTCTATTGCTTTTTCCTTTTGCATGGTCGTCATAAAAGCACCAGTATCCAACAAAAAAACCAAAGGTTTCATGGGATGGTCGCTATTGTCAACAGAATATAGCGTAATAAATGATTGATTATCTTTAACTTCCAGCAAATCTTTATATTTATATTTAATTTCCGTCATTAACAGGTACCTCCCAAAATCCATAAAACATATTGGGATCCCTTGGTAGCAACGACAAATCTCCTGCGGTAATCCATTGCGAATCATGCAAATAACCTTGGTATATTCCTGTTTCTCTACCTTCCCATGCTGTATCTGCCACGACAACAGGAATCTCATTTTCATAAGAACAATATGACTCGCCCCTTTTGCGTACTACAAATAACCATTTTCCGTCATATTTTTCACGAATCTCTTCTCGTGTCATTTTTTGCGGATTTTTCAATACCTCATACATTTTCATTACCCCTTTCAATATCCCAATAAGGGGGCTGAAAACCTCCAACCCCCC
>WRKH01000024.1 GCA_009778175.1 Turicibacter sp. | reverse complement strand
GGTTTCTCCTTTTCCAGTAATATTTGCCATTTTTATTATATCACTTGGATCTGGGGTTGCCTTGTTTTTTTGTTACCTATCTATTGTACCTCAACAGGTGTAAAAATTTTTTTCGTTTTCATGGGGGCTGTTGCAAAACCTTGAAATATGGGCTGATTTAAGGGGGCATGGGACGGGCGGATATTATCCGCCCCTACGGCAAATCTTTTTTTACGAGGATACATACTATCGCCCTTAAATACATTTTTTCACTTCCCGCCATCATTATACCACGCCTCCACTCCTCTCACAAAAAAATAATTTTTTATCCCTTGACAAATAAAATCGCATATGTTACTATAAATAATGAATTGTTTAATGTCAAAAACCCTTAAGGAATTTGGCATGACAAAAGCACCAAAAAACCGCAAAAAACCCTGTTAATTGCCATTCGCATCACTTTCGCTGTACTTGCCGCCGCTGATTACACCGTTTCTTACTTTGTGCTGACTTGGCAGCCTTTGGCGAACTTCATGCCCTGCACCATAAATGCCGAAACCGCCACAATCCACGCCGATTTCACGGGTATGCAGACATGGTCTTTTAGACGGAAGAACCTGTATTTTACGAGGAGGAGAAATTATGAAAAAAGGTGTACTTTGGACATTGGGTATATTGGCAAGTCTGTGGGCTGTCAGCTTTCTGCCGCTTACTAGCGATGAGGCGGCTGCCGTGTGGTTGTTTTGTTTTGCTGTATTTGTGGCGGGCTACGTTTATCTGCCAAGAAAGCTAAGCCCCAAACGTCCCTGCATAATTTGCTATCAAAAAAATAATGCAATGTCATCAGAAAAAACGGCGGATAATCACGCAATTTGCTATGCTTGTTTGGGGAAAATGGGACTGGCAGCGGACGGGGAGTCCGTGATATTAACTAGCGATAAAGATTTAATTTTAATGTTTATCGAGAAAAGCACTTGTGCTGAATCCGCCGCCCTAATAGAGCGGTTAAAATTCTCGACAGATCCTGATTCATTGGCGTTGTACTACCAGGCATTGGAGAAAGCCGAGGAACGAGAACGTGCCGCCGAGTTAAGCAGGAATGTTTCGCTGGGTTTAGTGTCGTCTGGCATTTCAGCTGAATTACGCCAGTTAAAGCAGCTGGAAGAAGACGGGATTATCACGGCGGCGGAGTTTGAGCAGAAGAAAAAGCAGTTGCTAGGGTTGTGAACGGGAAAGGGCGGAATTTTGAGGATTTCGCCCTTTTTTGAAATTTTTTGACATTGTATGGCGGGTTTGTTATAATGGGTTTATCAGAAAAACAGGCGACACGCCGCAATTTTAGGAGGATATTATGATTAAGAAGACGAATAATAGCGAAATAATCACGCATTTGGAGGCACAGGAAAAGTACGCAGGACTGTATTTTAGCTATGTGGAGATTGAGCGAAAGATATATCAGCCTGATAAAAAAGAGTCGTAGTGGTATATACGGCAGATACCGAAAAAGAAATTTACGCATCGCCGCACGAGGACGAGAACGGAAACAGCCTTTACATTTCGGAGGGACATGGAGCGGGCGATCCCACGATTATGCACGTAGGAGGTGTTTACATTGTCTAGCAAACCAAAAGCCCTCTCCCCAGAGGGACGTGCCATGGTTGAAGTTGGACACAGGTGCAGACGTTACCACCATAAGCAAAACCACGCTAAACCGCCTAGGCTACGACAACGACTGGATAGCCGCCAACATAATAAACGACCCAAAGAGAACCATGAAATCCGCAGGGGTACAAAAAAAGCCAGCCTATTACGTAATCTTGCCAGCCGTTAATATTTTGGGCAGAGATTTAGTCAACTGGCCGCTGCATATTTTGCCGCAATCCGAGCAAGATTACCCAAACCTGCTTGGGATAGATATTTTGCAGTATTTCAATTTCTCGTTTGATTATGAAAAATGGGAGTTTACTTTGGTAGCGATAAGCAAGCCAAAAAATCCGCAAAAAACCACGGAGAGTCAGCGGATTTACGATGTCCGCACGGCGGAGTAGTAACATAGGGAAATCCGTCCATTTTTTAGTCCGTTTCCACTGTTTTAGCCAAGATAATGATTGAGGTATTTTTTCTTCTATACCGCCAACAGTATATTTCCTGGTGGCGGCTGGGCTGTACGGTTTGGCGGCAAGTTTGAGAATTTTAGCTAGGCGAAAAGGCGGATTTTAGAAATTCGCCTTTTCGCCTTTACACCCCCTTTATCATTATCAAACAAGGATTCCGCTCGTCCCACATCTCCGTCAACGTCAACAACTCCACAAACCCAAGTTTCTGATAAAATTTCTTGGTCTGCAAATAATGTGGATTCTGCACAATTTCGCTTAGCGTTTTTACGATAATATACTCGCAATTTTCCGCAACACAAAATTTCTCCAATTCCGCAAAAAGCAACGTGCCAATCCCCTTGCCGTGATAATTGGGATTTACGCCGCAACAGTAAATATCGCCCGTTCGACCATAATGGATTTTTAATGTGAAAAATCCCACGCAAATATCGCCGACATTTTCGCCCTCATCAGCCTCGACAAACGCCGCCCAAAACGGCAGATTATGCACGGTTTTCACGTATTCTTGCAGACTTTCCTCTATACCAAACCAATCTGGCAACATTCGCAAAATTTGCTCTGTGTACGCCGCTTTTTGTTCGTCTTTTTTGATTTCCGAGATTTTTATGTTCATGCTGTCCTCTTTTTCTGATTTCCTAGTTTTGCAAATGCTGCAACGCAATCGCCGCGCTTTCTGCAATGGTGCGTGTTGCACGCATTGTAGAGTTGTCATATTCGCTGATTATGGGCGGCGGTATTTCGTGGTTGCCCAACTCCATTTTTAGGAGCGGAATGGCTTGCTTTACCTTGCGATTTTTGAATGTCAAGCCGATAGCCCCTTGTTTTAGCCACAAAATCGGGCTTTTTATCATGTTGCAAATTATTTCCGATTGCTGGTCTTGCGGCAAATCTTCCAGC
>WRKH01000023.1 GCA_009778175.1 Turicibacter sp. | reverse complement strand
GTCGGTATACGAACATATCGAAATCATTATTGGAATATTATGATGTACGTAAGAGCATCGGCGATGTTAGCAAATTATTGCTAAAACACACCGACGAACCGAATTTTGCAGTACCTGAAAACCAAAAGGAAAAGTTGCGAAAACATCATAGTGTGCGGAGTGGCTTTATTATGGGCGATGTGCAAATTGATTTTGATAATATCGAGGATTTTACCAAGAGCAATCGAGCCAAGTTGAAGTATTTAGGCCATGTATACGGCGAAAAGCCGATACCTGAACTGGAAAGTATCATTAGCGAGTCGTTTCGTTCGTTGTCGTTGGAGTGGGGCGAAATTGAAAGTATTTTGCAATTCATAAACAACGCACAGGGGCAGAGTGGTATAAATAAGGTTGTTAGGGAGCGGATTGCCGTTCATGCGGCGGAGTTGTTGAGTGGGGTGTTGGAGGAATATGGGCGGCAAAGTGAAGAGTTAGAAACTGCTAACGACAAAATTGACCAACTGGGCAGAGACTTATATGCTGTCGAAGATACAATCAATGCCGCAAATAAGGAAATTGACCAACTGGGCAGAGACTTATATGCTGCCAAAGATACAATCAATGCCGCAAATGAGGAAAGAGAGAGACTTGAAGGAGAGTTAGACACTGCCAATGCTGAAAAAGAGGTGCTTAAAGGAAAGTTAAACACTGCCTATGAAAAAATCGACCAACTGGACAGAGAGTCAAAGGTTGCCCAAGGTACAATCAATGAGTACGAAACAATGTTACAAGCTGCCAACGATAAAAAAGAGGAACTTCAAAGTAAGGTAACAGACACCGAAGAAAAATTTAGTGCTGCCGAAAAGGAAGTTGAAGAACTCAACAAAGAATTGAAAAAAGCCAACAAGAATAAGCCATTACGAACTTCCCTAAGCAGATTAAATCAAAATTTAAAGGAGGAAACAAAATTGTATCAAATTAATGACGAACGTCGTATAACGACTTTTATCAAAAAGGAGGCATATAAATGGGTGTTCGACAATATAAAAAAATATGAGCCTCAAACCAAGGATACCGAAGATCTGTGCAAGCAGATTAAACAAAGCGAAGGATTTACCGAAGACACCACCTACACCACCTACTATGAGGCATTAGCCAATAATTTTGAAAATAACCCTTTTGCAGATAAAATAAAGATTGATAGGAGAAAGCCCATTATAACAGACGATATACAGATGTATTTCGTTGAATACAATGGTGTAAAATTGCCAATCGGTTTCATGTTCGATTTCTTTGAGAGCGATTACGAGGGCAAAGACAATCAAGACAGGAGAGAGGATGTGATAAAAGGCTTTCTCGCAGATGCGAAAAAGACGACATTATTAAACTGGGACATCGCAGAATCTGATTTCAAGGACAAAATAAAACAAGCCACCGAAGAAAAATTCGCTAATATTACCAATTTTAATGGTAAAGATTGGCTGAAATTTGGTTTATGGACTGTGGTAAAGACTGCGTGTGTGCTGGCTTTGGTGTTTGTGTCGTTTGAGATTTTTGGAATTATAGAGGAAATAGAGGAAGAGGTGTCGATGTGGCTACAGCCATGGTTTTATTTTTCTCTTGTAATATTTTCCGTTTTAGGATTATATGGTATCTACCTCCTTTACCTTTTGGGTGAAGTCCGTTTGTTTAAAATTGGCTTGCTGTCAGTCCAACTCGCATTTAGTGAACATCACAACTTGTCGAAAGACTGTAAAAACACCGGTATCCAAAAGATGGAAACGCATTTGCAGAACGTAATCGATTCTGCAAATCACAAAACGAGAAATCTTGAAATTACAGATTCTGACACCGATGCGGAAGAAATGTTTGCGGAATTGGCCATATTCAATGACCAACTTGACAATAACGAAAAACGCTACGAAAAACTAAATAATGTCATAGGTGCGTACAAAACAGGCTTTGTTTGGAGATGGCTGTTCTTTGCTTTTACGATTATTACCGTTGTTTTATACATATATCTAACTTAACCAACAGCAACGATATTTAACACAAAACCACAAAAGCAAATAAATTTTGGAGGGTTATAATTTATGGAATTTATTTTTGGCAATAGCGGAAGTAGTTATGGACTGCTACATTCAACCAACAGCGGCGAGGACGGAACAATCAGCGAAACTTTGCAGAAAGACGTGGCGCCATTTGATCCATCATCTGTTAGTGAAAATTTATACGCTTACAAAGCCACCACAAACGGCACGACTGTTACCACTATTTTCAATATGTCTTCTGGCGACACGAAATTTGATCGTCCCTCGTTTTACGCTCACGCAAAATGGAGCAAGACGGACAAGGAATATTTGCTGCACAGGGCTTTTTTTGAAAAAATGCTCTCTGGCTTTGCTATGCAGAACGATATTGACCAGTTACGGGAGACTCACTCACTCGGCACTATCCCTGACATTCCAGCCATTGCCGCCGATGCTTTCGACAACGACCTGATATTATGTACGCTAAATGCCATTCACTCAAATCTAAATGCCATTCATTCAAACGAAAATAAAATAGTGGTGGGCTTGGACGTGGCAGGAAATGCAGAAAATTTTGATAACTATGCCAGGGGATTTATTAAGCGACTGTTTGAGCATTTAAGCGTGAATTTACGCATACAAACGTCCTATATAACGTCCTGCAATGTGGCGGATTTTATTAAGTCCGTCTATCGACTATGCGTTGTGCCAGCAGATTTTTTGAACGGCAGAAACCACGGACTGACGATAATCAACAAAGACAGCCAGCCGCCAGACAATAAATGGTCGAGTTATTTGAACTGGATTATTGGGTTGGACGTATATGAACGAGACCAATTTTTCCTCGAATACGAAAGGGTAATCGGTCGGTATACGAACATATCGAAATCATTATTGGAATATTATGATGTACGTAAGAGCATCGGCGATGTTAGCAAATTATTGCTAAAACACAC
>WRKH01000022.1 GCA_009778175.1 Turicibacter sp. | reverse complement strand
CCCCGCCATATTTGGTAATGTCATAAAACCGTGGGGCTCTGCCCCACACCCCGCCAGGGTGCGCCCTGGACTGCACATTTTTTGGATTTTTATTGGGCTGAGTTTTAATATTTCAACTTGCTTATGACACTACTCCATATTTAGACATATCCTACAGTTGATCCACCCACTGCTTTATTCTCTCTCTATGGTGCTGTTTGTCAGCCCATTCCTTGAAAATTAAGTAGGAGTTATCATTGAAGATAAATTCGTTTTTCCAATATTTCACTATGCCATTTACCACCCGTTGTTCTTGCAAAGGCTCGTCTGGGTTCAGGCGTTTAAATATCGGTGTGCGTATCCCAAAATTATCTTCAGAATATTTGACCGTTGTAAGTTTTTTGACCAATGTTGCGGTCAGCCTATTCTCTGCCGATAGTTTCTCGAACACACCTTTAATGTACTTGCGTATAGTGATTGAATAGTCAAGTTCACCCGTTAGTTGTACGGCTGCAGCTTTTTTAGGTGTTTTTGCCGCGGCTTTCGGCTCGGACTTTGGAGTCCTCTTAGAGCCTGGCTTAGGCCCTGGCTTTAACTTTTGTTTTGGTTCGGGCTTAGATACAGTCCTTGTCGTTTCCATGGTCGGAATCGGTTTTTTAGCGAATCTGCTGGGGCTAGGGGTCGTATTAAGCCCTATGCTAAAGGTTGTGCCGTAATCTATATCGAACAGGGATTTCGCTACCTTTCCGTTTAGGAGGTTAAATTGCAGATTCCTTATATCGTCCAATGGCTCTGTGTTTCTCGCCAAAGACGAGTTTCTGCGCGTGAGCAGCATGATGGTTTTCTCGGGCTGTAGCAAGCAATAAGGGCTTGCAGAAACCAAAAATTGCATAAACACGCCAAACCGCATAAAACCATATTGCGTAACCCTAAAATTGGGCAGATAGTAGTCAACATAGGTCTTAAAAAGCGACATTTTTATGTTGGTGTCGTCCTCTGCGTTTTGGAAAAGCAATTCTATAATCTTCTTTATCGTAAGCAACGTCCCCGACACATCATCAGCATCCCTAAATATCTCTAAATCCGATTGAACTAGGATTTCAGAATATTCGTTCTTTGGCAGCTTTGTAGGCAGACTTATCTCTTCCTCTTCAGGCTGGGGTGCTGGGGCGGGGGCGGCTGTGTATTCAGGGTCGTTATTTTTGTAAAGGATAGTGCCTTTGGTAGCATTCTTTACAGTCGCCGTAAGCGTAGGATCGTTGTTTTCAAGAGGCAGAAATATATCGCAAGAATTTTTGAAGGTTACGTTGCTGTTGCGTTCAAACCCGCAACCTATAACCCTTTTGCCGTATTCATGCAATTTTTTCGCCAAGAAAGCATAGATTCCATCACCCGAGGCGATAACAAAATTTTCTATATCTTGCCTCCTTGAAATCAGATCCACAGCATCGATAATCAAGCTAACGTCAGCAGCATTTTTTAGTTTATCGTTTTGATTTGTGTTAAAAATCTGCACAGGTTCTATACCTATTTGAAGCAGATAGCTGCGTAAATTACGGTTGACTGGTAGCATCCAATCCGCATACGCTCTCTGTACAGATACCCCGCTTACCTCTTCTAAATCCAATATACGTCGGTATATCTCGTCTAGTTGCAAGGTCTTAGAATTTTTCGTGTTGAACAAACTGATTAGGTTTTCAACATCGTAAAATATTGCAGTGTTTACCATAGTTTTATATCGTCAATCCTTATTATATTCAGATTGACCCTTCCTCTCTTTTAATTTCTTGCGACCAGCCACCGCCAAAATCCACGGTATTTGCCCGCTATTTTCAAGCCCATAGAGCCTTTGCTAAAAACATGATTACATTATAGCACACCTCATCTGAAAAAAGCAAACTTTTTTCAAAAAAATTTTAAATTTTTTTTCGTTTTTCAAAATTTTATAGTTTTGTGTTTGTAATGTGCTCTCAAATTGCTTGCCGTGAAGTGCTTGCCGTAGCTTACCGCAACCGTGAAATTGAAATTAATTTGTATCCGTGAAGTCATGGACGATTGTCTTGTGCCTGCCAATTTATTTACGCCGCAAAGGGCACAAAGAATCTTGAGCAAAATTTTTGGCTACTCCAAATACAAACTCCATCTCGCTTGCGGCTAAAAGTGCAGATGAATATTGGCAAGCCATTATTATGTAAAATTTGAAAAATCAATGGGGAGGTGGGCGAGGTGCAAACTGTGTTGGGATATTATGATTGCTCTTTCGACCCTGCCTCTGGGGCTTTCAGAGATTAGGCAAGCAGTGCAAAATACAGCTATTTTGTCTTAAAATGGGCTAGTAGAGGTCGTACAGAGTCCAGCATAACGTGGCACAAAAATATCCAAAGACTACAAATGGGTTCAAAAGAGGAAGTCGATTTTGCTAGAAGGCAACTTCAGTTGGAAGTTGGTTGCTAGTACGTGGGGATTTGCACTAAACAAGTTTTACAAATTTCCAATGGAAAATGCAGATGTGAAAATTTATCACGAGGGCGGATTTTTGATTTTGGGATTTTGGAAATCTACAAGTTATGGTGTCGGTCAGCATGAAAATTTCCCGCAACTAAAAAGTGCAAAAAATACTTGACTTCCACAAACGCCCGTGTTACGATGTTTATATCATCAAGAAAAAATCGAACGCCAAGGAGGAAACCATGAGAAAAATCGCAAAAATAGCCCTGATTTCCGCCATTCTAGCCGTTACAGCCTGCGGAAATTCCACGGAGCAACAGGAACAATATGAACAACCCACAGAAATCGCCACAGAGCCAATCCCAGCAGACGAGCAAAACGAGCCAAACCAAACAGTACAAGCCGAGCCACCCACAACCCCAATCGCCGCAACCACAATCCCATTCACGGTCAACGGCACGGCGGACTTTCAACTGACCGCCTTTTTGCCGTACAATCAAAGCCAAAACCAAA
>WRKH01000021.1 GCA_009778175.1 Turicibacter sp. | reverse complement strand
TGCCCCAGACCCCGCCACTTTGTAAAGTGGACAAACTTTAAATTTTTTTTGGAAGGGATTTTGCGTAGGGGCGGATTGGCTCGATGAGCGGAGTGATTTGCCTAATGGCAAGGAATTTGTAGCAAAACTCGCATGACAAAATTTTGAAATAAAATCCGCCCACAAATAGCTGGCGGATAATATCCGCCCCTACGTCGAACAAAACAACTGACTAATCATAAAAAATTGCAAATCCATATAGCAGCATCAAGAGCCAGTAAATAACGAACGAGCGGGTCAAGGGACGCGTCCCTTGCGGGGTCAAGGGGCAGAGCCCCTTGTGGGGTGTGGGGCAAAGCCCCACGGTTTTAGGAGGTTTTTATGATAATTACTCGTACTATTGAGGAAACTCGGAAACATATAGATAGATGGCGGAGTAAGGGGGAAACGATTGGGTTTGTGCCTACTATGGGCTCTTTGCATGATGGGCATGAAAGCCTGATTGTCAAATCTGTGGAGGATAACGATAAGACCGTGGTTAGTGTCTTTGTTAATCCTAAACAGTTCTCGGCGAACGAGGATTTGGCAACCTATCCGCAAAACTTTGAGGCGGATTGCGTGGTTTGCGAAAATGCCAAAGCGGACTTGATTTTTTACCCTCGGGGGAACGAAATGTACTCAAAAGACTTTTCAACCTATGTGAATATGAGCGGAACGAGCCTGACACAAACATTGTGTGCAAGAAGCCGCCCCACGCATTTTGAGGGCGTTTGTACCGTGGTGCTGAAATTGTTCAATATTGTGAACGCCGATAGGGCTTATTTTGGGCAGAAAGACGCACAGCAACTGGAAATTGTCAAGAGAATGGTAAGAGATTTGAACTTGACTGTGGAAATTGTGGCTTGTCCGATAGTCCGAGAGCTGGACGGCTTGGCGATGAGTTCACGCAATAGCTATCTATCGGAGAAGGAACGACAGGCAGCATTGTCGCTTAGCAAATCCCTTTTTGCCGCCGAAAAATTGATAAAAAAAGGCGAGCGGAATATCGACAAGATTATTGATGCAATGCAGGAAATAATTTCGGCGGAGGAGTTGGCGGAAATCGACTATATCGAGATTTTGGATGCCGATAATTTATCACCGCTGGGTGAAATAAAACTCCCATTTATAATCGCTTTGGCGGTTTTTATCGGCAAGACACGGCTGATTGACAATTACATTCAGATTGACAAATCACCACTAAAACCGTACGGTTCTTGGCGATTTTAAAATTGTACGGCTTCAAGGGAAAGTTGGCAATTTCTTGACAAAGCGGAGGGATTGGAATGTTTGTACTTGTAATGTTTTTTGTGATTACGACGGCATTGGGCTTTGCCACAACTGCGTTCATTGCGTTGCTGCTCGTGTGGGCGATTACGAGGTCAAAGGAGAATAATGGTCGGAATCGCTATTTTAAGCCGTTTGTTGTGAGCGGTGCGGTCGCTGGGGTTTTGACGGTGGCGTTTGTCGTGGTCTTGGTTCAGTTTATAAACCTGGATTTTCGTGCATTGCCGTTTGACAATATGAATAGCGGCTTGTTCATAAATTTAAGGGAAAGCGGCGATGCTGGAAATTGGACGGTGCAAGCCGATAGGATAAACGGATTTAGGCGGCGGCCGTTTTCGGCGATTGGAGTTGGCGAGGAGACTGTAATCGTGGTGGAATCCGCCGTTGCAAGCGGCAGCATATATTTGACAATGGCACAAGACGGCACGGAGCAGACATTCGCCCTTACAGAGCCGAGAACACAGATTAACGCTCCGTCAGGAAGATTCACGATTTTGTTGGATTTTGTGGATGCACGAGGTGTCGAGGTGGCAATAAATTTATTTCGAGCAATGTGTTCGTCGTAAATGAGGTTGGAAAGAGGTTTTGTAATGGTAGAAGTGGCTAATTTGACCAAAATATATGGCAAACATCGTGCACTTGACGATGTTAGTTTTAAGGTGGACGAGGGCGAAATTTTGGGCTTTTTAGGCCCAAATGGGGCTGGGAAAACCACCACTATGAACATTATGACTGGTTATATCGCCAGCACAAGCGGCACGGTGCTAATTGATGGAGTTGACATCGTGGACGAGCCAGAGAGGGCGAAAAGTAAAATTGGGTATTTGCCCGAAACGCCGCCTGTTTACGGCGATATGCGTGTCTTTGAATACCTGAATTTTGTGGCGGCTATAAAAAAAGTGAAATCGGCAGAGCGGAAGAAGATGATTGCCGATATTGCCGAAAGGGTGCATATTGCGGAAATGTCGCAACGGCTGATAAAGAATTTGTCGAAAGGCTATCGGCAGAGGGTGGGACTGGCACAGGCGATGATTGGCGACCCTAAGGTTATCATTTTGGACGAGCCAACGGTGGGGCTAGACCCCAAGCAGATTATCGAGATGCGTGAAGTCATCCGCAATTTGGGCAGAACGGTGATACTTTCCTCGCATATAATGCAGGAAGTGAGTGCGGTTTGTGATAGGGTAATGATAATCAATAAAGGGCGGATTTTGGCGACACCTGAGACACTTTCGAGTGCGGGGAATGGCAGAATCGCCGTGCGAGTGCGAGCCACGCAATCGGAAGTTTTCAAGGCTTTGAAGAATTACGATACCATTAAGGAAACGAAAGAATTGCCCACGAGAGAAGAGGGAACGCTGGAATTGGAGCTAATCGGAGAGGAAAATTCCGATATAAGAGAGACCGTGTTCAAATGTATGGCGGAAAATAATTTCCCAATCCTGATGATGAAATCCGCCGACCTGTCCCTGGAAGATATTTTCCTGCAAATAACAGCAGGCAACATGGACGAAGTTTCAGAAACAGAAACCGAAACGGAAACGCAAGCGGAAACAGAACAATAGCAATTTGAAAACAAAAATTTAAAGTTTGTCCACTTTACAAAGTGGCGGGGGGGTGGGGG
>WRKH01000020.1 GCA_009778175.1 Turicibacter sp. | reverse complement strand
CCCCCGCTGGGGCCAGCCCCAGACCCCGCCACTTTGAAAAGTGGACAAACTTTAAATTTATTTTTGGGATTTTTTAGCATAGGGGGCGACTTGGTAAGGCAATCGGGTAACTTTTTGCCCACGATGCGAAAAATTTGAAGCGATTGGGTAAAATCGAGAGCCACAAATAACAAACGAGCGGGTCTGGGGGCGCGCCCCCAGCGGGGTCAAGGGGCAGAGCCCCTTGCGGGTCTGGGCAGAGCCCAGCGGGGTGTGGGGGCGCCTGGTGTCCTGTGGACACCGTTTAGGCGTTTGCGGAGCAACCAGAGCCCCACGGTTTGAAAAGGAGGTTGAAAGTGTGTGTTTAGGAGTTTGAAGAGTAAGTTGGTTGTGCCGTTTGTGGTTATTTTGGTTATATTGGTGGGGTTGATTGTTTCGGTTGTGAATGTGTCGGTCAATAACCTTGTTGGAGATTTTACCACGGAACGGCTGCGCGCCGCTACTGGTGCTTTGAATTCACATCTTGAAGGACTGAAAGAGCAAACGATTGCTGTTTCTGATGTCATTGCCACTAGCGATCGATTTGTTAATTATATCGAGAATAATAGTGTCGATACGCTCTTTGCGTACGTAATGCGGCAGTCGGGGCTGTTTCAGGTTGAGGGAATTATTGTAACAGATGCCACAGGTGCTGCGATTGCCTATTATCCGCTGTATGATGATGTGAACACCATACCATCAAT
The DNA here is from genome assembly GCA_009778175.1 of Turicibacter sp. Lineage (GTDB taxonomy): Bacteria > Bacillota > Clostridia > Lachnospirales > WQUN01 > WRKH01. The sequence goes on along the minus strand of WRKH01000020.1, from coordinate 2,200 downwards.
ACAACCAGCACTTGCAGGAACACGTATGGCGATCTATACAGAGGCCGCCGTTGCACCTATGAATATTGCAGGCTCTGTTCCCGTATATAACAGTGATGGGGCGATTATAGCTACCGTTACAACATTGTTTAATATAGGCACACTTGATTTTGTGGATTTTTTGCAAGATACCCTAGATGCGGATTTTACAGTATTTTTGGGAAATATATCGGTTGCTTCAACGCTGATTTTACCAGGCAGCACGGATAGAGCTGTTGGCACACCTGTAGCTACTGTTGTGGATGAAGCGGTTTTAGGGCGTGGCGAACACATCTCGTTAGAATTGAGTATTTTCGGCATTATCCCCTATTATGCGTATTATTTTCCGCTATATGCACTCGGCAACGAAATTGTGGGAATGATGTTCATAGGCGTGTCTCGTGAGGCTGCGATGGCGGCGGGGGCTAATTTGCAATTTAACTTGATTGCTATAAGCGGCGTTGGACTGATGATTGCGACCGCTATTGCCATTCTCCTTGTCGTCAAACTCTTAAAACCCCTCTCCAAACTTTCGCAAACAATGAAAGAGGTTACAGCTGGCAACATAAACATAAATCAGGACAAAACGAACCTACCCAGAGACGAAATCGGTTCACTTACGTTGGATGCGTACGAGCTTATGGACGTGGTAAAGGAAATTGTCAATGATTTGAATGAACTTTCACGTGAATTTGTGGTTTTGGGCGATATTGAGTATCGTGCCGATGAGAACAAGTACAAAAATTCGTTTAGAGAAGTTATCCAAAAAGTCAACATCATATTGGATTCGCTTATCGAAGATATGCTGATTGTGATAACTTCGATAAACGCCATTTCGGACGGCGATTTTGACGTACAGGTAAAGGATTTGCCAGGCAAGAAGATAGTTTTGCCAAATGCGATACGAGCAATAGCGGCAAAATTAAACGAATTATACGAAGACACCTCAAAATTAGCCGACCAAGCCATGTTGGGTAATTTTTCCGCCCACATAACCGAGGATAATTTTAATGGCAACTGGAAAAGACTCGTTCAACGTCTCAACAGTTTGATGATTGCCGTTGAAGAGCCTTTGAATGACATAGAGCATAATATAGGCCTAATGTCAAAGGGGAGTTTTTCCTGTTTGGACGGCGAGTATTTCGGTTCTTTTAAGGTTCTCCAAGAGGCTTGCAATCTAGTAAACAAGACCACGGAGCTTTACATAAAGGAAATTTCCCAAACACTGCAAGACATGGCAAGCGGGGATTTAACTGTAAAAATTGTGCAAAATTACATTGGTGCATATAAACCGATAGAAGTCGCAATACACGCTATTTTGGACAAATTGAACCTAACTTTATCGGAAGTTCAGGGAGCGTCCAATCAGGTAAGCCAGGCATCGGTACAAATATCCGATATGGCAACGAGTTTGGCAGCGAACGTGGCAAGACAAAATTCCTCGATTCAGGAATTAAGCTCTTTCATTATTTCGATCAAAGACAAAGCCACACGTGCAAGCAACGATGCAAGCACTGCTAACCAAAGTTCCTTACATATACAGGATTATATAGCGGGCGGCGATGAGGCGATTAAATCCATGGAGTCTACCATGAAAAAGATAAAGGCTTCGAGCGAAAGTATTGGCAAGATAATAAATGTAATAAACGATGTAGCTTACCAAACCAATCTTCTTGCACTAAACGCATCGGTTGAGGCGGCTCGTGCGGGCGAACACGGGAAGGGATTCTCTGTTGTTGCTGAGGAGGTTCGCACACTTGCCAACAAGAGTCAGCAATCGACTTCTGAGACTACAAAGATAATAGGGGACGATGCACAGCTAGTAGGCGAGGGTTTGAAGGCGACAAATTATGTTGTTGATTCTTTCAAGACTATAGCGACAAACGTAAACGAAATTTCCAAGCTAATTTCTGAAATAGCTGATGTTTCTAGCGAGCAATTAACATCGATTTCCAACGTCAATTTAAGCGTTACCGAGATAGCCAATGTAATAACTGAAGTTTCCGCCACTGCCGAAGAATCCGCCTCAGCTTCTCAAGAACTTTCGGCTCAAGCAAACACATTAAGAGAAAAAATCTCATTTTTCAAGGTAAGAGTTTAAGACCCTGGGGGCCAGCCCCCAGACCCCCGCCACTTTGAAAAGTGGACAAACTTTAAATTTTTGTTGGTTTTCCGTACGCCA
>WRKH01000019.1 GCA_009778175.1 Turicibacter sp. | reverse complement strand
AAACCATGTACGATGGCGAAAATCTTTCCAACAAGGATATAGCCGACCTTAAAAAATGGCTCAAAGGAAAAGAGAAACCTCGGGGGGGGGGGTAACTAAACAGAAACAAAAATTCTATACAAATCTAATCAAAATATATCAAAAAGATTAGATTCGCCTATTAGCAAGCGAGAAAAAAAATGTGTTGAAGAGGTATCAAATGATAAGAGCTCATAAAATCCGCATTAAACCAAACAATAATCAAGCAACATATTTTGCCAAGGCTTGTGGTATCGCAAGATTTGCATACAACTGGGGTTTAGCAGAGTGGAAACACAGATATAAATTGGGCGAGCAGGTCAGCGAGGGGCTTTTAAGGAAGTCGCTTAATTCAATCAAACGAGAGCAATTTCCGTGGATGTACGAAGTAACCAAATGTGCGCCACAACTAGCGATTAAAAACAACTTAAACAATGCGTTCCGCAACTTTTACCGTGGCTTGAAACAAGGCAAAGAAATTGGTTTTCCCAAATTTCACAAGAAAGGCATAAAAGATAGTTTTTCATTATCGAATGACCAATTTAAACTCAAAGAGAAATCTATACAAATCCCCAATTTAGGTTGGGTAAGGCTTACAGAAGAGTTGCGTTTTGAGGGCAAAATCATGAGTGCAACTGTGAGCAGGACTGCTGATAAGTGGTTTATTGCCATTCAAGTTGAAATGCCCGACCCGCCAATTCCCAAACGTGAAAATCAAGCGGTTGGCGTGGATTTAGGTGTTAAGGTTTTAGCAACATTGTCTGAAGGTACGAGTATTGTAGGTTCAAAAGCAAGTCGTAAATACGAAAAGCAGTTGAGACACACAAATCAGTCATTATCACGCAAAACTGGTGCTAAAAAAGGCGAAAAGAAGTCTAGCAATTTCGTGAAAACCAAGCGAAAACTGTCAAGACTTTACGCTAAAATGGCTAATTTGCGTAACGATGGAACGCATAAACTTACAACAATGCTTGTGCAGAATTATACTTTAATTGGTATTGAAGATTTAAATGTTAAAGGCATGATGAGCAATCATAAGTTAGCACGTTCTGTTGCGGATATGAGTTTTTTTGAATTTCGCCGCCAACTTGAATACAAGGCACTTACCGCTGGAACTCAAATAATCGTTGCCGATCGATGGTTTCCGTCAAGCAAGACTTGCTCTGCTTGTGGCATTGTTAAAGATAAAGACGAACTGACTTTAGCAATGCGAACATATGAATGTTCATGTGGTTTTGTATGTGATAGAGATGTAAACGCTGCTATAAATTTGCGAAATTACGCTCTAAAACACGCTTAGTGTATTTTAACGCCGTGAGTTACACGGTGTCAGCCTGTGGAGAGTTCTTGGAGTACCTCCTCTGTGAAGCAGGAATTGAACAGCAGATTTGATTAAGTTTGATTAGTTTTGATTAAGTTTGTGTAAGTTTCAAGTAACGGTAAAACCCTAAACCTTGGGATGGAAAGGGGGAGAGAAGATGACCGAGTTTATTTTTAACTATTTTACGACATCGTTGAGTATGGCGTTCATTATACTAATTTGCTGGGGTTGCGGGCAGCTGCTTGACTTTTCTCCAAAAATTCGGTACTGGGCTTGGATTATTGTGGTAATTGGGCTGCTTGTGCCGTTGAGACCTGTCTTTGGCAACGGGCTTATAAATGCGGACTTTGGAGACGACACGAATTACGAGATGCTGACCCGTGCAGGCACGTTGATTGAGGGGACGAACCTTTCCGAAGGGACTGTACCTGTCCAAAATGCTATGAATCTGCCCATTGTAGAAATTTTGGCGGCGGTTTGGCTCGTTGTAGCGATTGTGATTTTTTCCGTGCATATGTACAAATATACAAAATTTACTCGATTAGTTTGGCGATGGGGCGAGGACGTACAGGATTCCGATATTTTGGCACTTTTCCAGAAAAACATGGACGAAAAGGGGATTGCGGGCATAGAACTCAAAAAATGCAATTTTGTAACTACGTCCATGCTGGTGGGGTTTTTCCGCCCCGTAGTGCTATTGCCCGACAAATATTTTGATTTGGACGAGTTGGATTTGATTTTTCGGCATGAACTAATACATTACAAACGCTGGGATTTGTTCGTGAAATTGCTGTCTGTGGTGGCTGTGTCGTTACATTGGTTTAACCCTGCGGTTTATTTGATGAGCGGGCAGATGCAGACGGATTGCGAGACGAGTTGTGATGAGTTAGTTTTACAGGAAGTGGGCGAGCAGAACAAGCAATTTTATGCCGAAATAATAATAGACATGACGGGCAAAAAGGCTCTTTCTACGGTATTTTCGACGTGTTTCTACAGCAGTCGAAGGAATATAGAAAGGCGATTGGATGCAATAATGGAGGCGGGAGCGGGCAGAAAACTGATGTTGCCCAGCCTTGCGGTTTTTGTTGCTTTGGTTATCTTTTCGGGTTCGGTTTTTGCATTTTATGAGCCTACTGGGTTCGTCGATTTTCCTGTTGATTTGGAAGATTTCCAAAATTTAGAGAACGTGAACATAAGCCCAACCGAGGCACGGGACATTGCTTTGCACACGGTGGGCGGCGGTATTTTTTCTAGTTTTTATCACGACAGCCATTTAAACATTTACAGGATTGAGATTCTGCAGGATTCGAGCCGATATTTCTTGGCGGTAGACGTTATGGACGGCACAACGGTTATATACAATTCCGAAACGCTAACTACACAAACTTTAAATTCAGCCCAAGCGGCAGAGATAGCTCTAAACGCTGTAGGCGGCGGTTCAATAACCGCATCCAGCATGGAGCTAATAGACGACATTCCCACATTCCTTTTCACAATAGCCACCCCAACAACCATCACAAATCTATCCATCAACCAAACAACAGGCATCATAACCATACTCGACTAAGACCGTGGGGCTCT
>WRKH01000018.1 GCA_009778175.1 Turicibacter sp. | reverse complement strand
GGTCGAGGCAAGCCTCGACCCTACGGTTTCGATTGTAGGGAATGGGCTTGCCCATTCCGTTTTTTGCAATCTATACGTTAAGTTAATGACAGTAATATTATCCGCCCCTACAGACACTCTTCTGGCTTTGGCGGAAATAAAGAGATAGCCCCCTTTTTGAAAAGGGGGGATTACGCAAAGCCATACAAAAAGAAAATTTCAGACTGCATAAATGGTAATATACTGGTTTGCTGCCCTCCTGAAATTAGGTCTGCAAGCGTACCATATAGCCACAACGCAACAAATGCCGATACCAAAAATACAACGATACGCATAATCAATATAATGGCAGCCCGCATGGTCTGGGCTTTGTAGCTATATCTTACCTTCGGTCTGTCTTTTTCAAGGTCAAACTCATCCTCTAAAAATATCAATTTTGGTCTTTTTTCCACATTCATAATGTCCTCAAACTTGCAAATTTTTGCGGAGCAAGCCGTCTAAGTCGAGCTTAGTATAGCCAAATTTAGCCGCCCCTTTTTTGTTGTACCCAAAGCATCCGCAATCTTAGTACGCCCATGACCTCGTATTGTGATAACGTCTCCGACAGCTACCCTCTTGCCCGCATCTTTTGTAGGCGACCAGTTGACGAAAACCTTTTCAGCCGCAAGCAGAGCCGCCACATTCCCTCGTGAAAGCCGAAACGCCGCCGCCGCAACCGCATCTAGCCGCATAGATGAAACATTTATACGTTTCTCAATCTCGGGCGTTTTCGTCAGGCGTTCCTCTGTTTGGGCTATTTCAACGGAAACAGGCACTCTGCCTACTCTATCCAGTTGGTCGCAAATGTACGGAGCAATTTCGGCATAAACATACGCTTCCGCATATTCATTTACGACAATATCGCCCACTTTCGCCCGTTTTATCCCAAGCCCAAGTATCGAACCCAAATAATCCTGATGTCGTGGCGTTTTGTTGAATTTGTCGTTATGCCTTATGACAATCCGTTCAATCGGAAAAGATTGCCGCTCCTCAATCGCATCGTCAAAAGGAAAAGAGCCTTTAACATGGCGTTCTGCATCGCCAAAAGGAAAAGAGCCTTTAACATGGCGTTCTGCATCGCCAAAAGGAAAAAATCCTATAATACGGCGTTCTGCATCGTCAAAGCCGCCAAAGGCGACGGACGTGGCATCTTTGTAGTGCCTGCTTAATATATCGTAAAATTCCGTCCATTTTGCACAATCAAAAAAATCTGTAAAAGTCCGCAAACTCCTTTTCACGCACAAATCGTACCTATCCAAAACTGTTGAAAAATCCATCTATGCTGCTATATTTATCAGGAAATTTAACAGAATTTGGCGGGCGAAGTTGATTAAAATCATCGCAATCATGGGCGAAAAATCAATCATCATGCCCGGCCCGCCTAGTGGCGAGCGTTGGATAAGTTTACGTATAGGTGCAGTTATGGGATCGGTTAATACATGGGCAAACTTCAAAAATCCGTAATACAACGGGCCTAGCGGGCTATCACTGCTTGGCTGTGGAAACCAAGACAGCAACGCCCTTGCAATAATGAGGATTATGAGAAAATTTGCAAAATGGTCTATCGCTAAAAAAATCACTATCATACGCTACCTAAATGACCTATGCAATTTATTGCCCCTAATCTCTTCCTTTAAGTCGGAGTCGATTTTAACGCCGTTAGGTACAATAATAAAGATACGGTCATCTACCCTTTCAATCTGACCTTTCAAGGCATAGCTAACCCCGCCCAAATAATCGGCGATCCGCTGTCCTATCTCTCGGTCCACACTTTGAATATCTACAATACATACTATCTTATCTTGCAAATATTCGCAAATTAAAGTTGCATCAAGAATCTCTTTTGGACGACATAGTCTTACTGTTGTAATCTCCTGCACTTCACGATTAGCCTCAAAATCGACAATATTCGTACCCTTCTGTCTCCGTTTTTTACTGGAAGCAAGTTCGATTATATTCCCGCTATCGTTTTCGTCCTCTTCCAACTCGTCCTCGTACTCTTCATCATCCCAATACTCGTCCGAATTGTTAAATATAGAGCCCAGTATACCTTTAAAGCCTTTTGAACCTTGCATTGAACAATCAATCCTCCTTGACCGATATTATCTTTGTCGTTCTCCAAACAAACTCGTGCCTATCCTGACAATATTGGCGCCTTCTTCTATTGCCTGAACATAATCAAGGGACATTCCCATTGATAAGAATTCCATTTTTACATTATACAAATTTTTCGACTTCGTGTCAACAAATATTTTCGACATTTTTTGAAAAAATTTTCGGCTGTCTTCGGGATTGGCTAAAATAGGGGCTATACACATCATGCCCTTCAAAAAAATATTTTTTAAATGACTTATTTTGTCGATGAAATTTTCCACCTCATGGGGTTTTATGCCATATTTTGTCGTTTCTTCTGCAATATTCACTTCCACCAGCACATCAACGACCCTATCCACCGCCGCCGCACGTTTATCTATTTCTTCCGCCAACTTGACATTATCCACCGAATGTATCAGACTTACCTTATCCACGATAAATTTTACTTTATTCGTCTGCAAATGCCCTATCATATGCCAATCCAGCCCCAAATGCTGCAAATTCTCATATTTCGGCAAAAACTCCTGGACTCTATTTTCCCCAAAACATCTAACACCCAACTGTGCTGCCGCTTCTATCTTCTCCGCCGACACCGTTTTCGTAACCCCTAGCAAAACAATATCCTCCGCCGTCCGACCCGATTTAGCCGCCGCTCTCTCGATATTCTCTCGTATTTCCCCCAAATTCAGTTCTAACATATTCACCTCTTTAAAACC
>WRKH01000017.1 GCA_009778175.1 Turicibacter sp. | reverse complement strand
GCAGGGCGAGTCCGGTGTATGATTTGGAGATTGGGGATTTTACGGTGTTTGCGGAGGATATAATTTTGCCGCATAGTGAGCTTATGGATTTTGTGGTTGCGGGGGAAGTGGTGGTTTTGACGGATCCGAAGAGAGGGGTGATTTGGGAGATGGGGAGGTATTAATTTTTCGTGCAAACCGCAAAAAGGGAATGGGCAAGCCCATTCCCTACGTTCAAATTGTAGGGTCGAGGCTTGCCTCGACCGTTTTTGGCGACTAAATTAATGGCGATAGTGGGAATTGTCAGGAAGTTTGAGGGTTTTATGGTTAGAGGCGAGATAATATTTCCGCCCCTACGGCAATTTTAAAAAAACGGCACTTGATTTAACCGATTGGGCTGTGATATAATGAAAATAGCAAAAACACAAAAAACACAAACGAGCGGGTCAAGGGGCGTGCCCCCAGCGGCAAGACGGTCTTGTGCCAGGTGTGGGGCAGAGCCCCACGGTTTTAAGGAGTTGTTGAGGATTATGAAAGAGAAAGAGATAAAAGGGAAAATTTTGTTGGTGGATGGGTTTAGCTTGCTTTTTCGAGCGTTCTATGCCCTGCCGCTTTTTAATAATGCGTTGGGGGAATATACAAATGCCGTTTATGGCTTTATAACGACGTTTCTGAAGTTTTATGATGAAGAAAAACCCGATTTGACAGCGGTTGCGTTCGACCTGCCCGAACCTACCTTTAGACATAAATGCTTTGAAGATTATAAAAGTACCCGAAAAGCCACCCCGCCCGAATTTTCGCCACAAATACCCATAATCATGGAACTTTTGGCGGCAATGAATATCCCAACTATTACCTGCCCCGAATATGAGGCGGACGATATTTTGGGAACTTTGGCGAAACAGGCGGAACGATTGGATTATAACACCGTCATCGTTACAGGCGACCAAGATTTGTTGCAAATTGCCAGCGAAACGATAAAAATCCGAATACCTAAAAATCGAGGTGTCGAAAATTATCATGCCGCCGATGTCCTAAAAAAATTCGGCGTGTCGCCCTCTGAATTTATCGATGTAAAGGCTCTTATGGGCGATAATTCTGATAATATTCCAGGAGTGCCTGGAATTGGCGAAAAAACGGCACTAAAGATGATAATTCAGCATGGGTCGCTAGAAACCGCCATTGCCTACGCAAAATCCAATCCAGACGGCAAAAAGGTTACACGGAATCTGGTAGAATTTGAGGAACAGGCAAGGCTTAGCAAACAACTGGTTACGATAGTGCAGGACGCACCCGTTTCCATAGATTTTTCTAAGCTAAAAAAGCCCGATATTTGGAACGATAGAGCAGAGGCGGTCGTCAAACGATTGGAATTCAAATCTCTTTTGCCAAAATTTGTCAAGGCCGTGCAGACGAGTTTTATCGATTTTGGCGAAATTGTCTATGATATTGCCGAAATGCGAAATGCGGAACATGACGAACATTACGAAAAAGCCCTTTTGGCAAGCTACATATTAAACGAGCCGATAACGGATTTGCAGGTAATGATTAACCGCATGGAGGCAAATGAACAACTCTATCTGTACAATGAGGTGGAATTGCCCCTATCAAAAATTTTGCTAGAGATGCAGAGCCACGGGATAAGAGTGGACAAGCCCGCCCTAATCAAATACGGCGAAGAGTTAGATAGCGAAATCGAGCGATTGACAGGCGAAATTTACGAGATTGCGGGCGAAGTCTTTAACATAAATTCCTCGGCACAAATGGGGGTAATTTTGTTTGAAAGATTGGGGTTAAAGGGTACAAAAAAGACCAAAACGGGCTATTCCACCGCCGCCGATGTATTGGAAAAATTAGATCATCCGATAATTGAAAAAATTCTTGCGTACCGTACGCATACCAAGCTAAAATCCACATATGTAGACGGTATTCTGCCCTTAATAGATCCGAGGGATTCTCGGTTACATTCCACCTTTAAGCAAACTCTAACCACCACGGGGCGTATCGCCAGTGCCGACCCCAACTTACAAAATATCCCGATACGAACACAGCTTGGGCGTAATTTGCGCAAAGTTTTTCAGCCTGAAAAGGGATTCGTCTTTATAGATGCGGATTATAGCCAGATTGAGTTACGGGTACTGGCTCATATGTCGGGCGACACAGCGTTAATACAGGCATTTCACAATAACGAGGATATACACGCCCTAACCGCCTCGGAAGTTTTTGCCGTTCCGCTCTCCGAAGTCAGCGACTTTCAGCGTAATGCCGCAAAAGCCGTGAATTTTGGGATAATATACGGGATAAGTGCGTTCGGATTGGCGGAAGATTTGAATATCAGCCGCATGGAGGCACAGATGTATATAGACGGTTATTTTAGGCAATATCCAAAGGTAAAGGTATTCATGGACGACATCATCAAAGCCGCAAGAATGGACGGATATGTTAAGACTTTATTTAACAGGAGGCGGCTAATGCCCGAATTAGAAAGCAGCAATTACAACACTCGTTCTTTCGGGGAACGGGCAGCGATGAATATGCCCATACAAGGCACGGCGGCGGACATTATAAAGATTGCCATGGTACAAACGGACAGAGCTTTAAAGCAACGCAATCTACAGTCTCGCATAATTTTACAGGTACACGACGAGTTATTATTAGAAGTTTTGGAATCCGAAAGGGACGAGGTAAAAGCTCTACTAAAGCACGAGATGGAAAACGCCGTAAAACTATCCGTACCCCTAACAGCAGACATACACGAGGGCTACACTTGGTACGACACAAAATAAGGCTTAAAACCGTGGGGCTCTGCCCCAC
>WRKH01000016.1 GCA_009778175.1 Turicibacter sp. | reverse complement strand
TATGATAACTATTTATTATCAATGATTAATCAAAAAGGAGCAAAAAAATGAAAAAAATTGATACAAGTATAGTAGAGCTTGAGCAACTCGCAAAAGCAGGAGCCTATTTTATTTCGGGCTGGGATAAATCAGAAGATGAGATAGAAGCTCCAATTGGTATAGTTGAAAAAGCCATACGTTTACCAGAGTATAATCGTTATTTTTTCATGAGTACCATCCCTGAAACCAAGGTTAAATTTTGCGAAAACCTCCTTTTACACGAAAAAATAAGTGTTGGTGTCAAGCATATTTCGATTGCCCCCAGTGGAACATCGGCTATGTTTTTGAGCATATTGGTCATTAAAGACATCTATACAATTTCAAATGTACTTCTAATATCACCAACCTATTACGCAAATATTAAAACTGTACAGACACTCGGCATGAATCTGTTTTACTTTCAAAGCAGTCTTTTCGAGGAATATGCGATTGATTTAGTAAAATTTGAAGAAAACATTTTGAAAAACAAAATACAGCTTATAATTCTAGTTGACCCTCTGTTCGGATCGGGGGTTTCGATTGATTTGCCTCTCTACCGCAACATTATAGAAATAGCAGACAGGCACAATGTATGGGTTTTAATCGATTACATTTATGGAGGCATGAATTGGGGCGAAAGTGCTACAATTGTCAATAAACCGCTGGTAGATATGGTTACGCAATCGCCAAAGGTAGTTTTGGTAGAATCTATCTCAAAACGGCTGTTTCTCAACGGTATGAAAAATGCGATTATATACGCAAATCCTCAGCTAGTTGAAAAAATTGACGAAATGTCCGAATCCTTTGTTGGTTCTATTTCATGCACTCAACACGAAATGTTCAATCAACTGTACGATTCTCAAAATCGAAAAACGGTGCTTGCTAGCATTGACAAAAACATAAAATACCTAAGCGACACTTTCGAGACGGTAAAGTCTAGTTTGCTTGGCTCTAACTCGCTATTCAGCCTAGTGGATTGCGGATATTTTTTCCTAATGGGCATCCCAATCGATAGAATAGGTGGCTTGGTCGATATGAAAGCCGCCCTAAGCATTGCAGATAAGACCAATATAGTAACTATACCACACAGCAGATACCTCTTTGAATTGCCAAATTATTATACTTTTAGGGTCAACTTGTCCATGGAAAAAACGTCTTTACTTAAAAACATCAACATTCTACGAGATGCCTATCTTAATTAGCTTTATAATACCCGCAATCTCCTCTACAATATCCTTTGAAGGTTTTTTGGAAATGTTATTGGTTTCACCACTTTGCAAGGAATTAACGAGTGCCAAAATGTCGCTTGCTTTCGAAGGATTTTTCGATAAATTGATAGCTTGCAATGATTTTTTCGCCATATCAATCAGACACTTGTCGAAACTAAACCTATGCTTTTTGTTAGAAACTTCTAAAAACATTCCATATGTTTGAATAATGTTTTGAACAAAAAATGGCAAAACAACAGCACATAGCGTTGGTATGGCAAAGACCAATTCCCAAGAACCCTGCCGTTTATCTATAAGCGAGTAGAGTCCTAATACGCCGCATTTGTCTGTAACTTTATCGAGTAATGCCTTGGCGTTTTCAAAAGCCAGATCAAAGTCATTTGTGTCGCAATAAAATTCTACTAGAGAGGTACTTTCCAAGGGAATGTCGCCTAGGAGTTCGGGGGTAAGCGGGTATTTACCCGATGATATAATACTGGAAATCATACCGACTTTTCCTTGGTATTCTAGAGTTTCCTCGAAGCTAAATTGGCTCCAATCGAAATTTTGCAATAGGTCTTCAATTTCAACAAGTTCTTGCAACGACAACATTGAATATTTAACATAAAAGCAGATGGCATTGAGTATGTCCAAAATCCCTGTTTTTCGTAGTTGGACAATATCGTAGAGGCTTAGCTGCTCAAGCGAATTTTTGACTATTTCGGCTTTGCTTTCTTTATACTGAAGTATTACGCCAGCATTTTGAAATATTATGCCAGCGTTCAAATATTCAAAATATCTTGCTTCCTCCAAAAATTTCCCGTAAGAAGCTGCGGTTTCCTCAAGCGAAACACTCTCACCACGGTGTAAATAATCTATTTTCTCTAAACTTGTACCGTAAAATAAGTATCCAAAAACATACGATGGGTCTATACAAACATCCTCCATTTTACAAGAAATAAAGCGATGATGCTCAGCGTGCATTGTCGCCAAGTTGGTATTTTTAACCTCACATCGAAGAAATTCAAGTCTCTCAGTAGAAGAACGTTCAAAATTGCAGTCCACGAAAGAAGATTCTTCAAATTTGCAGTCATACATTGACACCAATAGATTTTCCCTAACAAATCGACAGTTAAAAAAAGAATTTTGCTGTGCTGAGATGACCTTGTAAATATTATCTTCAAATGTAACATTTTCAAAATAGCAATTTTTAATCTCACAACTGCCGAAGTTTACTTTAGTAAAATGGCAATTACGAAAAGTGCAGGATATAAAATCTGCACGATCAAAATTGTTTCGGTAAAATTTCACATTTGTAAAATTTGACCCTCTAAAATCGCTACGAAAGAACGAAATATGTCGTTTATTGTCGGAAAAATCTAAATTGTTGAATATATGGTACGTCAAATTTTCCTTTTCTCTTTGGTAAACACCTGTATCCTTAAAAGTTTTAGCCACTGTTATGTTATTCATGTGCATCCTCCCAATTATCAAAAATTATGGATAACTTGATAATAAATAGTTATCATA
>WRKH01000015.1 GCA_009778175.1 Turicibacter sp. | reverse complement strand
GGGGCCTCTGCCCCCAACCCCCCGCCACTTTGAAAAGTGGACAAACTTTAAATTTTTGCTTTGCGAACTGCTTTTTTCTTGAAAATTTAAGTTTTTCAGTCGCATGGGATTGCTTTTTTACGTGAAATGTCTGGCTGTTGTGTTGGTGTGTTTAATCCAGCCAGCTCTTTTTAGTGCTAGTACGAGCGTTGGTATAAAGATTAGTTGGGCGACTATTCCTGGAAAGGCGTTTACGAAAGCACCCGTCAGGAAAATCTCAAAGGTAAAGGGCAGATCGGCTATCCCGATGAGTGCCATACGTGCAATAGCCCAAACCACACGCCCCGCTAGCATTGCACCTATAAGGCTTGCAAACAGTCCGATTTTTGTTTTTGGTAGCATAAAGTACAATATCCCAATCACAGCCCCATAAGTTGCAAGCTCAAAAGTCATGGGGATGGCATTTAACAAAGGTGGCATCCCAATCATAAAAAATCGTGTAAGCGGTGCAAGTCCACCCACCAATGCTCCGTATTTCGGCCCTAAAACTACGCCGCATATCAACACAGGGAAATGCATCGGCAGTAGCATTTGCCCAAAAGTAGGGATATTCCCCACAAAAAACGGCAGCACCAAACATAAATTCAAAAACAAAGCTGCCAAAACCCATTCCATTCTATTGCTATTATTCATTTTTATATCTCCTTAATCTAAACATTAAAACCCTGAGGCTCTGCCCCAGATCTCTACCTCTTTACAATTCGACAATTAACCCAAATCATTACTTAAAAACCCACGTATTTGCCTAGCAAAACTCAAAAATCAAACAAAATTTAAAGTTTGATCAAACTTTTCAAAGTTTGCGGGGGGCGGCTGGTGTCCAGTGGACACCGTTTAGCCGTTTGCGGAGCAATTGGGGGCTGGCCCCCAAGGTCTTAAGAATAAACGTCGTCGTAAAGACCCTTTTTTAAGTCCCTTATTATTTTGCCGTTTGAGAGAGCTATTATTCTTTTGCGCATACCGTCCACTATTTCACGTGCATGAGTGGCTACTACTACAGTTGTGCCCGTGGAATTTATGTCCTCTAGAAGGTGCATTATTTCCCAGGCAGTGTCGGGGTCTAAGTTGCCTGTGGGCTCATCGCAGAGTAGTAAGGGCGGCCGATTGATTATAGCACGAGCTAAAGCGGTACGCTGCTGCTCGCCGCCAGAAAGTTGGTTGGGGTAAGCCTTTGCCTTTTTAGCTAAACCTACCATGGCAAGAACCTGCGGAACTGTGCGGCGTATATCTCGGTTAGATGCCTTTACTATCTGCATTGCAAAAGCTACGTTGTCGTATACGGATTTATTGCGTAATAGCTTGAAATCCTGAAAAACCACACCCATTTTTCGCCGATAGGCAGGCATATGATGGCGTGTTAAACGGCTCAAATCCGTATCGTTCACGATAATTTGACCCGAAGTAGGCTCGACCTCTTTAAGAAGCAGCCGTACCATCGTGGACTTTCCGCTACCGCTTGTGCCAACTATAAATACAAATTCGCTTGGCTTGATTGATAGGGAAACATTGTCAAGCCCCTTTGCACCATTGTCATATATTTTTGTTACATCTGTAAGATATATCATGGCAGATTCCTATCTTTGTAAGCTATGTATTTGCTAACCATTAAAGTGAGCTTAAATAGGAGTGCATCGTCAAAATTACGTAGGTCTAGCCCCGTCATTTTCTGCAATTTGTCCAAACGGTAAACCAAAGTATTACGATGTATGTAGAGTTGCCGTGCGGTTTCCGAAACATTTAAGTGGCTGTTGAAAAATTGCGTTACGGTCGTCAAAAGCTCTTCGTCAAAATTTTCGATGCTCATGCCTTGAATGACTTCGTTTATAAAGAGGCGGCATATGGAGGGCGGAAGTTGGTATATAAGACGTGCGATGCCTAAAGTTTCGTAATTTATCACGATTTTTTCATTTTCAAAAATTTCGCCAGCCTCGAGTGCCATTCTTGCCTCTTTATATGATGCAGAAACGTATTTCAAATCGGTAATCGGCGTACCTATCGCAATACGGGAACGATTCATCGCTTCGGCTGCCAAAGTATCGATAACGCTATACGCATACCGCTCAATATCGTCAAGAGTGTCTTTGTCTCGCAATTCTTTTACCAAGACGATATGATTATTATCGATTGCTGTAACGAAATCCCGCTGTTTTGCTGGGAAAATATTTCGAATCACTTCAAGCGAGGTCATTTCCCTATCCAGTTCCATTTCAATCAGGAACACAACACGGCGTATACTACTCTCTATTTGCAACCGTTTTGCACGATTATATATATCCACAAGCAACAGGTTATCCATAAGCAAATTTTTAACAAAATTATCCCTATCGAATCTTTCTTTGTAGGCAACCAAAAGCGAATGTACATGAAAGGCGACCATTTTACCCAATTGGTAGGTTTCCTCGTCATCACCTTGTATCATCACTATATATTCGGCTATCCCATTATCAAATACTTTAAAATACTGCCAACCTTTAAGTGATTGAGTTTCCGCCAAGGAATACACAAAAGTTTCCACGACTCTTGCTATATCGGGTTCAAGGTTAGTAGGTCTTTCCCCCACCAACAACCGTCCGTCCCGCTCCAGTATACGTATTTCTTTTTTCGTTATCGGTTTCAACCCTTCCACTACATTCTGCAAAATCTGATTTGAAATCACTCGTTGGCCTTCCTTTCTAAAACCTTAAAACCGTGGGGCTCTGCCCCACACCCC
>WRKH01000014.1 GCA_009778175.1 Turicibacter sp. | reverse complement strand
GTTATCATAATTACAGGTCTTGAAGAGGAGGGCTAAACATGATATATTTCACAGCAGACCCACATTTTAACCATTCCAATATCATAAAATTGTGTGGACGACCGTTCGCAGATGTGGGCAAAATGAACAGTGTGCTGATGCAAAAATTGTACCACATATAAAAAATCTTTGTCAATGATTTTGGATTTTGAAAAAATTTTTTTGCCGCCCCTCTTGACAAACACAAACAGCCGTGTTATCATATTTATAGGCTTTGAAAGCGAACGACAGTTTGCGTTAGAAAAGGGGTAAAAAATGAAAAAATTTTTGCAATAATAATCGCCGCAAGCGTTTTGGCGGTCATAAGGTGGTTTTTTAACTCCACCGCTGGGTTTAACAGGGGGCTGGACTTGGTTCAAACGGCAACGGTTATCATTTACATTACCTCTCTTTTTGTGGTGGTCGTAATTTCTCTAATTGTTTTTGCCAAAACAGGTTTTAATTCCGAGAAAAACCTGCCGAAAGCCCCTGTAATAGTGCTTTCTGTGATAATGGCGGTTATCTCGCTGACGATTACTTTTGCCCCAATGGTTGCCCCTGGGCCTGTGTACCTCTGTAGCTCTCATCTCCGCATAATGCTCACCATTTGCAACCGTTATCCACTAGATATGACACCACATTTATCCAAGCTACGTTTATGGTTCGCTATTCTCATCATAGTGGAAAATATTTTTCTATTACTGTCCATTGTTCATCTGTTAAATCGCTTGAGTAGTTTGCTGTTTCAAATTTTATTTTCTTTATGTTTTTATTTTACCATATTTTCGGGATTTTTTGAGTGCAAAAAAATTCTTGCACAATATCTGCCAATGTGTTATAATGTAAAAATAAGCTACCCCATTTTCGGAGCAACAAAACGGCAAAAATTAGAGTGTATATTTATACATTTCAAGGAGAAATTACCATGGCACAAGGAAAAATCATACTTCTAAACGGAGTATCGAGTGCAGGAAAAACGACTTTATCCAAGGCGTTGCAAGAGAAGTTGGAAACGCCCTATTATTGGCTGTCGGAAGACGTTTTTAGAGAAATGACACCTGCCAAATTTGACAACGAAGATACCGAAGAGAACGAGTGGATATGGATTAACGCCATTTACGGAATGTATCGGACGGCGAGAATGTATTCCGACATCGGCATGAACACTATCATTGACACGGTGCTTGACGGGCCTACTTTCTTGGATGAGGCTGTCGAGTTATTGCATAATTATCCAATTTTGTTTGTACACGTAACGTGTCCGTTGGAAGAGTTGCAAAAACGAGAAGAAGAGCGTGGCGACCGTGAAATTGGGCTGGCGGAGGAATTGTTGCCACGTTTGTATCCGTTGGACGGCACTTACGATATAGTTGTGGATACGTATAAATATACAGTTGAAGAATGTGCGGATAGGATTATGGGGTTGTTGGGTTGTTTGGAGGATTTTTCGGCGTTTAAGAGACTTAAAGAACGTATGAAATAGGTGTTGTTTACGACAAATGTCGAATTATTTTATTTGCCTTCACAAAATTTTTTGATAAAATATTGACAATCCTGAACCACCGTGGTACAATGATTTTGTTGCTAGGGGAATTTGCCCAAAGAAAGGACTGGAAAAATGAAAAATACAATAAAAATGGTTGTTACCGACCTTGACGGAACGCTGTTAAAAACGGACAAAACGGTATCGGAATATACGAAAAATATTTTGAGCCAATGCCGAAAAATTGGCATTAAAGTTGCGTATGCCACGGCACGTGGCGAAAGTGCGGAGCGGTTGCTTTAGGACGTTTTTGTGGACGGAAAAATCCGTATGAACGGTGCTATTGCAAAAGTTGGGGAAGATGTTGTGTATAGCCGTTTAGTCGCCCACCAAGCCGCCAGACCGTTTTTAATGGCTTGCAACGAACGAGGGCTAAAAATAACGGCAGAATTAAACCATATTCATTACGAAAATGAACGGTTGCATTTTAGCAATGCCCACAAAACTCAATCACCGAGAAAATTGGTTGACTTTTCAGAGCATCTGATTGATTCCGAGAAAATATTCATGGTAGAACTTACCTCTGAAGATGTAATTTTCATAGAAAATAATCTGCCCGATAGCCTTTATTTCGTTATGTCGCGCGAGGGGAATGGGTTTGGAATGATTATGCACAGGGAGGCGACCAAAGCAAAGGCGATTGCCGCACTTGCGAATTTTTGGGGGATTCGGCAATCTGAAATTGTCGCTTTTGGCGATGATTTGAATGACTTGGATTTGCTGGAATTTGCCGGGATTGGCGTTGCTATGGGGAATGCTGTTGATGAAGTTAAAGATGTTGTGGATTGTGTTTGTTTAGGGAATGACGAGGATGGCGTGGCTAGGTGGTTAGCAGAGAATGTGTTGGGAGTGGTTTGATTTTAGCGAAAAAAACGTTTAGTTAAGATTGGCATGGCGTTTTTTGGGAAGATGTGTGCGGTGGTTTGTGAGGTTTAGTCGCCTTGACAAAAAAGCAAAAACAAAAATTTTTCAAAAAAATTGACAAATCGCCGCCAGCCATGATATACTTAATTTATCAATCAAATTGGAAGATATGGCGGATAATTCGCCCAAAAAGTCCCAAAATTGGCGATTTTCCTGCTTCAAGAATGGAGGAATTATGTACACGTTCAAAAAGAAAATAATTTATTTTTTATCTGCCGCCTCGCTTGCGGTGGCGTATTATGTGGTTACTGTCG
>WRKH01000013.1 GCA_009778175.1 Turicibacter sp. | reverse complement strand
AACAACCAAAATAAAATTTAAAGTTTGTCCACTTTTCAAAGTGGCGGGGGTTTGGGGGCTGGCCCCCAAGGTCTTAGAAAGGGGTAGAAATGATGATTAGAGAGAAATTGAAAGAGGTTGGCGTTAGCGACGAGAGCGTTGTTGAGGCAGTTTTGGGGCTTGGCGTTGAGAATTTGGCTGATTTTGCGGAATTGAGTCGGTCGGACTTGATTGCGGTGGGCTTAAATGCTGTGCAAGCCAATAAATTGATAAAAAGCGGCGGAGAACCGAGTTACGCAGTTGCCGTGAATGTAGGCGTTGACAGCGTCTTGCCAAATATTCCCGACGATAATAGCTGGCTCGAGGCACTTAAAATTGGCGGCGTGTTAAAACCCGACCAATCAACCGTTATTGCGGCAATACGGGCGACTTTGGCGGAGAAAGCGGGGCTTTTTGCGATACCAACGAAATTGCTGACGGAAATGGAGCGGTTTGCCGACGAGAATGACGAACCAGTCGATCCGATTTTTTTCAAAGTGCGAGAGCAGTTGGTTCGACGGACTTATGCGGACATTTTCGAGGCGTTGCCTGGGCTTGACGGCAGTTTTATCACGGAGGCGCGAAAGCAGAAATTGTTTGGCAGAATGAGGACGGCACTATGGCCAACGGTCATTGCAAGCCACACGCAGCTGAAAAATTGGCAGGATACGTGGATGCAAGGTGCAGCGAATCCAGCCGTTGTGATGATGGCAATGGCGGGCGGTACGATGTCGGCGGGGTTGATTGCTCCGCCAGATACGGGCGTTTTGCGGGATTGCGGCGAGGATATAAGAAAGGCTGTAAATGCGGCTTTTAAGGGGACGGGTTCGCAGGTTGCGAGTGCACTGGCATATGATGCGAGCCAGATTCACAAAATTTTGGAAAATCCGAACCTGCCGCAACTTTTGGGGACACAAACAAGGGAGCAAATGTTAAAAATTTTAGGAATTTCCGTTACTGCCAACTATGTACGACAGGAGCAGAATATTGTCAAGTATGTTTTATCGTTTTTGCAGGCTCAGGAAATCTCTGCCGAGGGAGAAACGGCTTATTTTTCTGCCCTAGCTATGTTGGGGAATCAGATTGATTGGGGGGCTATCGATAAGCCTTTGCAAGTGCCTGTTTTATAAGGCTTCGAAAGAACGTGTGGGGCGAAGGCAGGGATTCCGTTGGCTTTCGACTGTGCTCAACGCAGACGGAGCAGGCTCGTGGACTGGTTTGGGCGGCAGTCTCGCCCGTGAGGCTTGCGGGCAGATAATATCCGCCCCTACGGTTTCGGTTGTAGGGGATAGGCTTGCCCGTACCGTTTTCGACAGTCGATATGCACGAAATTAATGACATGGGGGAGTGCCTCCGCCCAAATTTTCTGATAAAAAGGAGCAGATTTTATGGAAAAATTACGAGAAATTTTAGGTCTGATAATCTCAATCGCAGCAGTTTTCGCCACTTTTCTGATACCTGACACAGATTTGGCGCTGTTGCCGTTCGTGATTGCGGTGTGTGCGGTAGTAATTTTTATCGTACGCATTTACAATTTTTTCATCAAAAAAGTAGATGAGAGCATCTCAAACCCCGAATTTGAGGGCAAGCAGTCAAAAATGGACGATCGGCAGATTGTGCTATGTTCGCATGACTACTCCAAATTTAGCGGAAAAGTGTGGATTGCGGAGAACAACGCCATCCGGATTATCGACCGAAAGGGCGAGAAAACGCTGTTGTTTTCGGCGATTTCGGCAATGGAATTGAAACTAAATCCTAATGCACAAAATGGTGTTTTAACGTGCAAAGCACTCATGCCCAATCAAGTGAGCGGCTCGGTTTTCGCAGAATATCGGAATCTCGACAGGATTTTTTTCGCTCGAGAAGATCGAGAAATAGCCCAAGCAATCCATGATAAAATAGGGAAAGCGGGCAGCCCTGCCGCCCCGACCGAAATCGCAAAAAATCCAGATTCTCGCATTGCCGCATTAAAATCTTTAAAAGAATTGCTTGATACAGGGGCGTTGACCGTAGAGGAGTTCGAGGCGGAGAAACGGCGTATTTTAGGGCAGTAGTTAGAATTGGAAACGGGGAGATATACGAAACCGCCTATTTTCGGCAATTTCGTGGGGCGGATTATTCTACTGGCATTAACTTTAGCCAGCATTGTAGCAATATCGAAACGGGCGACCGAGGCGGTCGCCCACCCACCATGACTGGCTTACGGGCGAATAGGAATCGCCCTGACATTCAGATGCTAACCACCGCATATTTACAGGGAAAAATCCGCCTCAACATAATTTTATCAAACCCCGTTAAAAAAACCTTGACAAGTGTTTTATCGTGTGATACAATGATTTTCGTGTGGTTTTCCGCCCTCGGCGCAGGAATCTGGCGGCGTATTTTGGAATTTAGTGCAGGATACAGACTCAATCACGCACTGCACAAAGTAGAGATGGCATGTCGTCGAGTCCTCGCAAATTTTACCCAAATATCCCCCTCCTTGTACAATGTGCACCATGTGTATATTATCACGGGAAATTAAAAAATATTTGACCAAAATTTGACAAAAAGTTAAAACCTTGCTACACTAGTAAAAGTGCCAACTCCCCCATGAACGCTCGCTGCTCGCCCGTTGCGAACCACCAAGTCAGTATATCTCCCCCCAGAGATACCGCAACGGGCGGCCAACGGTCGTTCATAACACGATCTACAAAAAATCCTTTCAGCCTTACGATCCC
>WRKH01000012.1 GCA_009778175.1 Turicibacter sp. | reverse complement strand
GGGGGGGGGGGGGGGACGTTAGCAAATTCTCGTGGCAGGGCTACACGCACCGTCTTTTTTGGATCAACGACTTGGCAAATCCGCACATCGCCAGCCAGCGAGATGAGCATAGTTGCGTCATAGGCGTTAAAACCCTGTTTTTCCAGTAATTTTACCATATTTTCCACCGCCATTTCCACGGCAACGTCCAAATCCTCGTGCGAAGCGACTGTCATAATATGCGACTCGTTTGAAATTATGGGCAATGCGGCGGTGGGGTGGGCGAATGTGGCGGCTTTTATGAGATGGATTGTCGCCACGACCTCGCCAGCCACTTCAAGCCCAGTAACGCCGATTTCGCCGTCCGCCATTACAGCGTGTAAATCGCCCAAAGCAAGCAATCCGCCAGGGACGTTGACAGGCAGGTAGACGGTTGCGCCCTCTCGGATTTCCTTGCAGTCCATGTTGCCGCCGTGCAGGTCGGGAACGCCGCAGGGTATGGGTTCGCCAGCTGGGGCAGTACCGATTACGCCAATCATTTTATTGAGCGGTAGTTTTATGGTGGGCGAAAAGATAGCGAAGCCGCCCTCGATTGGGATGGATTTTATGGCGTAGTTATCGAGTTTTTCGCCCATAACGCCGAGTCCTTTGCCGCATAAGGCAATGCCATGGGCGGCTATGTTGATTTGGTGGATTTCGACGGCTAGGATGTCGCCTATTTCGGCGTTGTTGACGTAGACGGGGCCGGTGGCTGGGTTTACTCGGGACCAGTCGAGGCCGTCGAAGGGGGTGTGTTCGTTTGTGATTTGGCCTTCTAGTGCGTCGTGGGTTTGGAAGGTTAGTTTATCGCCTGAGTTTATGGTTATGGCTGGGGGGTTGGTTTTTGAGAAGGCGTAGATGCGTTGGGTTTTTGGTAGGGTTTGCATGGGTTTTCCTCCTGAATCTATTGGTAATGTCATAGGCAAGTTGAATTTAGTTTTTATGCTCCGCACCCTCTCCCGCAATGGCAGTATATAGGGCGGCGAAACCGACAATTCATCAATGCCCATCCTTATAAATGTTTCTGTAAGCTCTAAATCCGCCGCAAGTTCTCCGCAGATGCCGATCCACTTGCCCTCTTTGTGAGCATTGTCCGCCGCCATCTGTATCATGCGGAGAATGGCGGGGTGATGAGCATTATGGAAACGCTCCAACTGTTGGTTTTGCCTATCCAAAGCAAGTGTATATTGCGTTAAATCATTTGTGCCTACGCTGAAAAAATCCACTTCCTTTGCCAAAATGTCGCTTATCATCACCGATGCGGGCGTTTCTATCATTATACCACATTCTACGTCTTTGGAGTAGGGGATATTTGCCATGTCAAGCTCGTTGTGTACGGCAGTGATAATCTTTTTGATGGCGATAACTTCCTCGACAGATATTATCATCGGAAACATAATAGCTATGTTGCCAAAAACCGAAGCTCGATACAATGCACGCAGCTGCGTTTTGAAAATCTCTGGCCGCTCCAGGCATATGCGTATGGCACGAAAACCCAGAGCGGGATTTTCTTCGGCGGGCAGATTAAAATAGTCAATCTGTTTGTCAGCTCCAATGTCCAATGTGCGTATGATAACTTTCTTGCACGCCATGTTCTCCGCTACCAGTTTGTATGCCTGAAATTGCTCTTCTTCCGTAGGGTAGTTATCCGTTTGCAAATACAAAAATTCACTGCGGAAAAGCCCTATGCCGCCCGCATCGTTTTGCAGTGCTGCCACAACATCGGCTACACTGCCGATATTTGCAAAAATGTCAATCGTTTTTCCGTCAAGAGTTCTGTTTTCTTTGCCCCTTAACTGCACCAGCAATCGCCTTTTTTCAGCATCAGCATCGGCTTTTTCTTTCATTTTGGCGATGGTTTGCACATCAGGTTCAATGTATACACAACCCGAGAAACCGTCCACAATAGCCTCTTTGCCGTCAAGACGTTCGCCCAAAGTTTTGCCTAATCCAACAACTGCGGGAATATTCATCATACGAGCCAAAATAGCCGTGTGGGAATTTGCAGAGCCGCCGATAGTGATAAATGACAGAATTTTGCCTTTGTCCATCGAAATGGTTTCGCTAGGGGCAAGGTCGTCTGTAGCAAGAATTACAGGCTCATCAAACGAGAGTCCAACCTGTTCATTTCCCGATAAAATGGCTAAAACTCTTTCGGAAACATCTCTCACATCAGCCTTACGGGCTTTCATATAGTCATCTTCCATCGCATCAAACATGGCGGTGAAATTATCTGCCGTAACGGCAACGGCGTATTCTGCATTAACTTGCTGATGTGATATTATATCGGAGACGGAATCATTATAATCGCTGTCCGCCAGCATCATCTGATGTACATCGAATATCATTGCGTGGGCTTCTCCTACTTCTGCACAGGCTTTATCGTACAAATTTTTAAGTTGACGTATAGCCGTGGATTTTGCTGTTTCAAAACGCAGTAACTCCGCCTTGCTATCCTCCGCATGGTTAGGTTTTACCTGTTTTTTGTCCCTTTTGAAATAGGCAATTTTGCCGAAAGTTATGCCATCGGATACAGAAATGCCTTCTAGCGTAATCACATCAATCGCCTGCCTTCTTAAATTTGTTGTTGCAAACGGATAAGCCGTTACTTGAAACTTACACAAACTTAATCAAACTTAATCAAACCTGCTGTTCAATTCCTGTTTCACAGAGGAGGTAACCCAAGAACTCTCCACAGG
>WRKH01000011.1 GCA_009778175.1 Turicibacter sp. | reverse complement strand
CGGGGTGTGCCTGCCCGCCGGCAGGCGGGGGGCAGAGCCCCACGGTCTTAATGTTTAGAAGGAGAAAAGGATGAAAGTTAGAGTGTTTTTTTTGGTCGTGATGTTGATTTTTGCGGCTTGTGGTGGAAATGAAGAGAGTGGTGGATTGGTTGCGGGGAATGGGCGACCTAGTGTGGATAGAGAGGGCTTTGCTATCGAGTTGCCCGATGAAATTAATAGTATTATTTCTATCGGCCCTTCCAATACGGAAGTGCTTGTGGCTCTGGGCTTTGGGGATAGGATTGTTGCGGTGGATATGTTCTCGGCTGATGTTGATGGGCTGGCGGGGAGCGTTTCCATGGAGCTTAGCATGATGGCACTCGATGCGGAATATGTCGTTAGCCTTATGCCCGATGTGGTTTTTGTTACGGGCATGGCAAGGGCTGGCGGCGAAGACGACCCGCTCGCTCCCGTTTCGGCGGCGGGGATTAGCGTCGTCTATATGCCCACCAGTGCCAGTATTGCGGAAATCATGGAAGATATTCGATTTGTGGCGGCTGTGATGGAAGATGCGGCGGCGGGCGAGGTGCTTATCGCAAATATGCAAGCTGAAATTGACGAAATCAGCCAAATTGCCCAGTCTGTTACCGAAACTCGAACGGTCTATTTTGAAATTTCCCCTGCACCGTGGATGTTTAGCACGGGCACGGGTACATTTTTGCACGAAATGATTGAATTGGTGGGTGCTGTAAATGTTTTTGCGGGCGAAGAGGGCTGGATTCCCGTTTCTGATGAGGCGGTTCTGGCGGCGGATCCTGATGTGATTTTGACCTCTTCCGACTTTATTGACGATCCAGTTGGGGAAATTCTGGAACGCCCTGGTTTTGAC
Organism: Turicibacter sp.; assembly: GCA_009778175.1. Lineage (GTDB taxonomy): Bacteria > Bacillota > Clostridia > Lachnospirales > WQUN01 > WRKH01. The sequence goes on along the minus strand of WRKH01000011.1, from coordinate 1,829 downwards.
GTTATAACAGCTGTGCAAAACGGCAATGTCTTTGAAATTGACGCAAACGCCAGCAGTCGCCCGAGCCATAACATCACGATCGCTCTGTGGCAGATTGCTAGGGCAATTTTCCCCGAATATTTTTGATGAAAAAGAGGGTAATTTTAACAATTTGTGCTAGCTTTGTCGCCATTGTGCTAGGTGTGGCGATTGGCAGCGTGTATATCCAACCTAACAATGTTCTGGCTATAATTGCTCATAATGTCGTTGGGTTGGATTTGCCCGAGCAAATTACCTCGGCGGAGGTCGCAATCGTGTGGAATTTGCGGCTGCCACGTACTTTGTTGGCTTTTTGTGCGGGAGCGGCTTTGTCGGTTAGCGGTGCGGTTATGCAGAGCGTTTTGCGTAATCCATTGGCTTCGTCCTACACTTTGGGCGTGTCGTCGGGTGCATCTCTTGGGGCTGCGTTGGTCATTTTTATGGGTGTTTCGCTGCCTGTGCTGACAATGTTCACTTTGCCCGTTTTGGGGTTCGTTTTTGGACTGGCAACGATTTTGATAGTTATGTCAATCGCAAGACAGTTGGACGTTCGTTTGGAAAATCACACGATAATTTTAACGGGAATGGTTTTTGCGTTGTTCGTCAATTCTATCACAACGCTGATGTTTGCGTTTTTTCGTGAAGGTACGCAACGCATGGTGTTTTGGCAGATGGGCAGTTTTTCCATGTTGGACTGGCACACAACGCAGATTGTGGCAGGTTTGGCGTTGGTGGGGGTTGTGGTAATTTCACGTTTTAAGTGGGAGCTAGATATTATGACATTCGGCGAGGAGCAAGCCGAGGCGGTGGGCGTAAATATCAGGCACATCAAGTTAAGTTTACTAATCATGGCGGCGGCTTTAACGGGCGGTACAATAGCATTTGTGGGCATTATAGGCTTTGTGGATTTGGTAGCCCCGCATATCGTTCGCAAGATTTTCGGGGCGGCACATCGTATTGTCATTCCCATGTCGGCATTGATAGGCGGGACGTTTATGGTTACGGCGGACGTAATCGCCAGAACGGTTACAGCCCCCGTCGAATTACCCGTCGGGGCTGTAACGGCAATAATCGGAGCACCGTTTTTTGCCTATATTTATTTTCACAGACGGAAAAAGGAGAGTTGACAATGGCAAAATCGATAATGGTGCAAGGTGTAGCATCGGGCGTGGGGAAAACTATTTTGACATTGGCTCTGTGTCGGATTTTCAGGCAGGACGGATATAAAGCCGCCCCTTTTAAGGCGTTGAATTTGACGACAAACACGGCTTTGGTTGAGGGCGGCGAGATTGCCGTTTCGCAGTATTTACAGGCTCTTGCAGCTGATGTTATTCCCGAAAAGGATATGAATCCCTTTGTGCTAAAACCGCCGTATGGGCGAAAAATCGCTGATATTGACGAAATCATGGCGGCATACAAACGGCTTAGCGAACGATTTGATGTGATTGTTTTGGAGGGTGCGGGCAGTCCTGTGGAATTGAATTTGAACCGCAACGATATGGTAAATATGGGTATGGCAAGGCGGGCGAACGCACCCGTTTTATTGGTGGGAGATATCGACAGAGGCGGGGTTTTCGCCTCGCTGTACGGCACGATTGCCCTTATGGAAGATTGGGCACGACAGCGTGTAAAAGCAACCGTGATAAACCGTTTCATGGGCGACCCCGTTCTATTTTCCGACGGAGTAAAAATTATCGAAGAGATAACAAAACTACCCGTCGCAGGAGTAATCCCCTACATGAAAGTAGACCTGCCGCAAGAAGACGGATTATTCGCCGAAGACAGAACATTCCAAATTGATGAAAATTACA
>WRKH01000010.1 GCA_009778175.1 Turicibacter sp. | reverse complement strand
ACACCCCGCCACTTTGAAAAGTGGACAAACCTTAAAATTTTACTTTAGTTTTTTACTTTTGTATAAATTTTAAGATTTCGGGGACGATGTCGTTTAGGTGTAGTTGTTTTCCTACTGCACCACATTCAAATGCTGCTTTTGGCATACCGTATACGGTGCAGGAGGATTTGTCCTGTCCTATTGTTTGGGCTCCGCGCCTACGGAGTTTAAGGAGTCCTTTTGCTCCATCATTGCCCATTCCCGTTAAAATTATACCCAGCACAGATTTTGAATCGTTGTTCAAAACGTCCGCTACAGATTCAAACAGCACGTCAACGGAGGGCTTTTGGTTGCATACGTGCGGGCTGTCTATGATTTTCACGTGTAGATTGTCGGCATTTTTTGCAAGCCCCATATGGAAATTACCAGGAGCGACCAACGCCAAGCCCTGTGTTAGCGAATCTCCATCGATTGCCTCCCATACGCTAATGTGGCATATTGAATCCAATCTTTCTGCAAACATACGGGTAAAGATGGGCGGCATATGCTGAACAATCAAAATAGGAGGTGCATAGGTCGGCATACTTTTTAAGATAAACTCCAAAATTGTAGTACCTCCCGTAGATGCACCCATGACGATGACCTTGTCGCCTCGAAGTGTTTTGGAGAATCTAGGGTTTTTAAGATTTCGAGCCTTGTTTACCTGATCCCGTTTCGAGGCACTTCTAATTTTATTCGCCAGCATCCTACAAAAATATCTAGGCGATTGTCCAGCGGAGTGTAATTGCATCTCCGTTGCACCATTCTCAAGCAATCTAAATCCGTTAGCGGCTTGGTCAGCCACTGCCACTATGGGGATTTTTTTTGCTTTTGAAGATTTTTGGATAAAAGACTTAGCTAAATTAAACTCAATATCAACCACCATAACTTGTGCATTTGCCAAATTATTTTCATTCACATTTACGTTATCCGTCGCATAGATTATCGAAATGTCCGTTTCATCGGGCAGATGCCGCATGAAAATTGGCAGCCTAGTCTTATCCGCTATAATTGCTATTTTTATCATGGGTACCCCCCCATTTTATAGGCTTTTACAGCTACTTAGAACAGAACCCAATCTCACCCTAAGTTAAAATTATACACGCTAATTGCGATTTCTGCAAATTTATTTTTTCCAGCCGCCGCTTGCAATTTTGCCGCATTTTGTGTATACTTGTATAAAATGTTTTGTAAGGAGGACTCCCATGATAAAATCCCCAAGAGGAACAAAAGACATATTCGGCACGGACGTGCGAGCCTGGCAATGGCTAGAATCCCACATACGCAACCTTTGCGACCTTTTCGGCTTCGGCGAAATACGCACCCCCATTTTTGAACATACCGAGCTATTTTCCCGTGGCGTGGGCGAAACCACCGATGTTGTGCAAAAAGAAATGTACACTTTCAACGACAAGGGCAACCGCAGCATTACTCTCAAACCCGAGGGAACAGGCGGCGTTGCCCGTGCTTTCAACGAACACGGTATGCACAACGCCCCCATGCCCGTGAAATTATACTACTTAACGCCTTGCTTTCGCTACGAAAAGCCGCAGGACGGGCGTTTACGCCAGCACCACCAATTCGGCGTGGAGACTATCGGCTCTCCCGAACCCGAGGTGGAGGCTGAAATCATTGCTTTGGGCTATCAACTACTGAACAACTTAGGGCTTACGGGCGTAAAAGTTTTCATAAACAGCCTCGGCTGCACGACTTGCCGAGGGGCTTATAAACAGGCTTTACAGACCTTTATCGGCGACAATCTGCCGCATTTATGCGAGGATTGCAACAGGCGTTTTGAAAAAAATCCGCTTAGGATTTTGGACTGCAAAGTCGATTCCTGCAAAAAAATCGTACAGAGTGCCCCTGTGATAACCGACTTTCTCGACGACGAATGTTCGGCACATTTTAAGGCTTTGCAAGCCCTGCTTTCGGGATTGGAAATCCCCTTTGAAATCGACCCCAAAATCGTACGGGGCTTGGATTATTACAACCGCACGGTCTTTGAATTTATAATCCCTGGGCTACTAACGGTAATCGGCGGCGGACGCTACGACGGGCTTGTGGAGCAAATAGGCGAGGAAAAAACGGACAAAAAAACCCCTGCTGTTGGGTTTGGAATGGGCATGGACAGGCTACTTTTGCTACTGAGCAATCAAAACCTACTCCCCGCCCCAACCCCTCTTTGCGACATTTACATAGGTTTCATGGGCGTGGCGGGCCGTCAAAAGGCTCAAACTCTAATCCACGCTCTCCGCCAAAACGGCATATCAGCGGAGGGCGACCTATTAGCCCGCGGCGTAAAAGCTCAAATGAAATACGCCAACAAATTAGGAGCAAAATTCTCCCTAATAATCGGCGAAAACGAACTAGAAACCAACCAAGCCACCCTAAAAAACATGGAAACCAAAGAACAACACTCCACCGAACTAACCGCCGCCGCAATAATAAAAACCTTGGGGCTCTGCCCCAAACCCCGCAAGGGGCGCGCCCCTTGACCCGCTCGTTCGTTTTACTTGGCTCGTGATTTTGCTGTGAAGAATTGTGATTTTTTGTGGTTTTGGTGATTGCCATGCCCCTTTATACGCACTATGCTTGCGGAAAGCCTAAACAAATTTAAAGTTTGTCCACTTTTCAAAGTGGCGGGGTGTGGGGCA
>WRKH01000009.1 GCA_009778175.1 Turicibacter sp. | reverse complement strand
TCGTCCGTTAAATCGCTTGGGTAGTTGGTTGCTTCAAATTCTATTTTTTTCATGTTTTTATTATATCATATTTTTTTGTTGGATACAACTTCTTATTTAATTTTTGTGGACGGAAAAGATAATGCTTATTAACAACTATATGTTAATATTTGATTTGATCTTGGTAAATTCTTCTACCGAAGTAAACCCCCTGCGTCTATCTCGTTCTATCACAAGTTTCTCAGCTGTATTCATGGAAACGCCCTTTAATGCCATAAAATCAACTGCTGTTGCAGTATTAACATTAAAGCGATAGTTCACCAGAACATCAGGTTCCCAAGGTGTTGGCGGAATTTTTTCATCCCCTTCAATCCAAACTTCCCCATAGATTTCTTCATCCAATGCGATTTGCCCATTTAGCATTTTCATTCGCAATTTATCAATTATAGAATTACGCACGCTTACGGCTTTTTGCAACTCGTCCATATTGCCTCTTCGCCCGATGCGATAGGTTTCCTGGCAAGCATCTCTGGCAGCGTTGGACATGGTTGCAAAATTCGTTGTTTTGGCAAAAACATTGTACATTGCTTCTTTTTCGGATGGGAAGCACTCGCCATAGGAGCGTATAAAATCCGTGGTCAAAGACGGTTTTTGCAAATCAATTTTTGATATGGCGTAAAGGATTTTCAAGTAAAGATTGCAAATGGGGTCAATAATGTCCGCTCCAAAAGCAGTGTAAAAACTTTCTTCCATGTAAGTATTCTTGAAAAGCTCATGCGCGTAAATTTGATAAAAAATAGAAGCGATAGCACCTTCGGATGCCAGCATTTGACTGCCATTTTTAACCCGCTCCGGCGTGAAAGCCGAGGATGTGATGTGCGCCAAATGCAAATTGGAATATGTGTCAAAATCTTCTATATATGGCGTTGCGGTGTGATAAATGAAGCGATTGTTTTTTACGGCGTGATACCTTAACTGCTCATCGCGGTCACAAAGCCACAGATAGCAACCCAGCCCGCCGTCCCATAGTTCGCCCTCCGCCAGCTTATAGCCCATTAAATCTTTTGTAACAATTTCTAAGCTCTCCGCAAGCCCTTCAAAAAAAGCCATGAAATAATCCGTTATAGACGTGCTTGTGTGAAATTTGTTAGCTAGGGACAGGCTACTATCCCGCCCCAGCCATTCCAGCCACATATGCGAATACTCATGTGCAAAAATTTTTTCGATATGTTCTGCTGTGGATATTTTTTCCCAATCGGTATAAAATGCAAGAAATGAAAGGTTCGGATAATCAATCTCTTTTCCCTCGCCTGTTTCCAATCGTAAGCCAATCAGTTCGGTAGGGTCAGTCCAATCCGTTACAAATACAATGGGGTTCTCTATCTTCAAAAAAGTGGCTAGGTATTGCCCAATCTTTATAAAATAAGAAACAGGCGAATTTTCAAGAATCTTTGAAAAAGCAATAAACTTTGAAGAAGAGGTCTCCAAAACCTTTGCACGATACAATTTTTCTCCATTTACCTCCAGAATTTGCTCATGGCTGATAGCCTCCGCTAGAATGTAATTCATTAAAATTCACCTCATATTTTTGCTTCTGCTAATATAAATTAACTCGCCACCGCCACAAAAACACAGTATCGAACAAAATAGTTATACCAAACCAACCAACCAATTTCAACCCTCTTTTTTGTTCGTATGGCTTTCAGCTTTGAAAAAGAGGAACGAGGGCTTATTGCTCGATTTATTGTGATGTGCAAAATCTAGGTTAGTGTTGCTTATTTAATTTCTTGAACAGGCAAGTTAATGCTTATTATCTTATCCATACTCCATTGCTAAATTTCAAAGGTATCATTGTGGCATAAGGGACACTCTCGTTAGTTTTGGTTGAAAACGAAGTCCCATCAATGAGAGTATATATAACATTTATTACTCCGCTATGTGAGACAAGGATAACATTTTGATTGTTTCTTAAAACCATATTTGAAAATTGTTCCCACGCTACCTTTATGCGCTCGTAAAATCCGCGAGGGCTTTCGCCTTGAGGATACGATTCGTCCCATTTGAGTGAGTTCCAATATAATCCAGGATATTTTTCTTCCGCAATATTATTTGGCATACCTGCTAGCAATCCGTTATTTGTTTCACGAAATTCTGCTTTGTACTCTATTTTAATGCCAAGTGCAACAGAAATCGGTTCGACGGTTTGCACGGCTCTTGGAAGGTCGCTTGAAAAAAGTCGTTCAATTTTTAACTCATTCTTTTTCTTGACAATATAATCAACTAAATTTATAACTTGCGTAATTCCTTCTTCGGTAATATCAGAATTACTCCAACCGCCACGTACACTATCATCATCTTTTCCATGTCTTACCAAATAACATATCAATTTCACTTACCCCCACAAATATAAATTTCACTCGCCACCAATAAAGAACGTAATGGCACACAAAATAATTATACCACACCCGACCCACCAATTTCAACCCTCTTTTTTGTTCGTATAGCTTTCAGCTTTGAAAAAGAGGAACGAGGGCTTATTGCTCGATTTATTGTGATGTGCAAAATCTAGTGTTGCCTATTCAATTCTTGTGGACGGAAAAGATAATGCTTATTAACGTCGGTGTATTTGAATGTGATTTATATGTTTATAGCACGCTTTCTTATCTTTTCTAAAAATGATTTC
>WRKH01000008.1 GCA_009778175.1 Turicibacter sp. | reverse complement strand
ACAGCACAAACCGCCGCATAAAGCGTTATATCATAAAAAAGACACATAAATGGCTGTTTGCAGGAGAGCCTGTCAAAAGAGAAAGGTTTCAGGAGTACGTAAAACCAGCGAAGCAGCCGAAAAGTGAAACGAAACAGTCAGCTCCTACCACAACCACCGCAAAACCGCCTGATACTGCTCCGCAACCGAAAGAAAAACCAAAATCGCTATTTGCTTTAATATCTAAAAAAGCTAAAAAGGGTGCGGAAGTTCCAAAAATGGGCAAACCTTACAATTTCAGCGGTTATGATTGGCGAGTGCTGGACATACAAAATGACCAAGCCCTGCTTTTAAGCGAGTTGATATTAGAAAAACACCCATATAACGAAACCGACACCGACACAACATGGGAAAATTGCACCCTCCGCAAATATCTCAACAATGACTTCTACAACAAACTCTCCGACAAAGGCAAAATCGCCCAACGCACCATTCCCAACAAGGATAATCAATGGTTCGGCACAAGCGGAGGAATTGGCACAACTGACAAGATTTTCCTGTTTAGTTTGGAAGAAATGGTGCAGCATTTTGGGGATGGTGGGCAGTTGAAAAATAGACTCTCTAATAATCCGTTGTGGATTAGCGATAAATTTAACAAAGAACGTATTGCGAAAGACACCAATAATGCGATTGCATGGTGGTGGTTGCGGTCGCCTGGTCGCTCTAGCGAACTTGCCACCAATGTCGGCAGGGGCGGCAGTGTCAGTGTGGATGGTCGCTATGTTTCAGCAGTTGGCGGCGTTCGCCCCGCTTTGTGGCTAAATCTATAACCACCAACCAAAACACAACCAAAAATTTAAGGAGGAGCAACATTGTCTGAATTTAACAGCACAAAACGGCGTATAAAGCGTTCTATCATAAAAAAGACACATAAATGGCTGTTTGCAGGAGAGCCTGCCAAAAGAGAAAGGTTTCAGGAGTATGTACCTTATGTAAAAAAGCAACCTAAAAACGAAACGAAACCGCCACCCAAAGAAGAACCAGCACCGCAACAAGAACCAATTAAAAAAACTGAAACTGAAGAGGTTGAGGTTTCGGAAGTTTCGGAAGTTTCGGAAACTCCAAAAGTCGGCGAAATTTTCCCATTCAGTAACCATGATTGGCGAGTGCTAGATATACAAAACAACCAAGCCCTGCTTTTAAGCGAGTTGGTGTTGGAAGAACGTGCATACAATAAACGTGCATACAATACAAAAAACACAGCTATTACATGGGAAGATTGCACCCTCCGAGACTATCTCAACAAGGACTTCTACAACAAACTTGCCGACAAAGACAAAATCGTCAAAAAAACCATACCAAATAAGTCCAATCAATGGTTTGGCACAAGCGGCGGATACAGCACCACAACTGACCCTATTTTCCTACTTAGCATTGAAGAAGTGGTGCAGTATTTTGGCGATAGTGGGCAGTTAAAAAATAAATATAGTAAGAATGTTTACTATATTATCGACCAATATAGCGAAAAGCGTATTGCAAAAGACACCAATGGTGTGGCTACGTGGTGGCTGCGATCGCCTGGCTATGTTAGCAACCGTGCCGCCTATGTCAACGATTACGGCTATGTCAGCGTGGATGGCAAGACTGTCTCGGCAGTTGGCGGAGTTCGCCCAGCTTTGTGGCTAAATCTACAACCACCAAAAACCAAGTAACCAAAATAAATCAAAAATTTAAAGGAGGAAACAAAAACGATATTTAACACAAAACCACAAAAGCAAATAAATTTTGGAGGGTTACAATTTATGGAATTTATTTTTGGCAATAGCGGAAGTAGTTATGGACTGCTACACTCAACCAACAACGAGGACGGAGCAATCAGCGAATATTTACAGGGAATCAGCCTATTTGGCACACCTGTTAGTGAAAATTTATACGCTTACAAAGCCCACACAGACGGCACGACTGTTACCACTATTTTCAATATGTTTTCTGGCGACACGAAATTTGATCGTCCCTCGTTTTACAATCACGCAAAGTGGAGCAAGACGGACAAGGAATATTTTCTGCACAGGGCTTTTTTTGAAAAAATGCTCTCTGGCTTTGCTATGCAGAACGATATTGACCAGTTACGGAAGACTAACTCACTCGGCACTATCCCTGACATTCCAGCCATTGCTGCCGATGCTTTCGACAACGACCTGATATTATGCACACTAAATGCCATTCACTCAAATGAAAAAATAGTGGTGGGCTTGGACGTGGCAGGAAATGCAGAAAATTTTGATAACTACGCCAGAGGGTTTATTAAGCGGCTGTTTGAGCATTTAAACGTGAATTTACGCATACTAACGTCCTATATAACGTCTTGTGATGTGGCGAGGTTTAAGGCTTCCGACTATCGACTATGCGTTGTGCCAGCAGATTTTTTGAACGGCAGAAATCACGGACTAACGATAATCGACAAAGCCAGCCAGCCGCCAGACAATAAATGGTCGAGTTATTTGAACTGGATTATTGGATTGGACGTATACGAACGAGACCAATTTTTCCTCGAATACGAAAGGCTAATCGGTCGGTATACGAACATATCGAAATCATTATTGGAATATTATGATGTACGTAAGAGCATCGGCGATGTTAGCAAATTATTGCTAAAACACAC
>WRKH01000007.1 GCA_009778175.1 Turicibacter sp. | reverse complement strand
AAAAATTAAAAGTTTGTCCACTTTTCAAAGTGGCGGGGGTGTGGGGGCTGGCTCCCACGGTTTTAGGGGGTTGTTATGAGGTCGTTGAAACTTTCTACTAGGTTGATAGTTGGTATAGTTGTTTTTATAGTCGTTGGGCTGGTGGCTATGTATTGGGTCATAAATACGTTTGTTAGCCAAATTGTTTATGACGATATGTTTTCTAGCCTCGAACATGAAGTGTATACGATAGGCGCAGATGTGGATATTTTCCTTAATAATAACCATGTGCTTTTGCGGCATCTGTGGAATACCTTCCAAGTGGTAGGCTTAGATGATGCGGAAGACCTGCTTACTGCGTTTATACTGGGGCATCCCATGTTTGTGAACGCCTTTATTGGCTTTGATGACGGTAGATTTATAGTCGATCATACGGCAGGAGTTATACCAGAAGACTTCGATCCGCGGACACGACCCTGGTATATTACCGCTGTGGAACACGGGCCTACTCCCATAACCAGCGACCCCTATCCCTTTGTTACGGGAATCGACTTTGGTGCTACTAGTGCCTTGTACGTCCAGAACTTTTTTGAACAAAGTGCAGTCTTCGGACTTGATTTTAGCCTGTACGAAATCTTTAACATAATAGATAATGCCAACTTGCAAGGCGGCTATATGTTTCTCATATCGGAAGATGGTACGATAATTACACACCCGCATCCAGAATTTCGCCCCACTGCCTACGCCTCACGCAATGTTAGTGAGTTTAGCGATTACCCCAATGTTATCGTTGACCAAACATTTAGATACGGCGACCTATATTTCATATTCCACCCTGTACAGGAAACGGATTGGCTATTGGTGGCGGTCATTTCCGTGGAACACATCGATTCCGTTGTGAATGTATATATAATACCGATATTTTTGATTTCATCGGCGGTGGTGATTCTGCTCGCTATTTTCATCTACCTCTCCATGTCAAGGAGTATGCTAAGTGCCTTAAACGATGTGAATAAACAGCTAGACATACTCGATTCCGCCGCCAATGCCGAGGAATTGGAATTAGTGCTTAGACAGCACAAACCCTATGCAGACACTTCCTTTGGGCTGAAAAATATAAGCGATAAATTCCACGCAAATTCGCTTGAAATGTCAAAGCTCTTGACTGGTATTTCCGATATGCACCGAGAGCAACTGGAGGGCAATTACAAGCACAAGCTGGACTTAAATTCCTACACAGGTCCCTATATAGATGTTGCGAAAAATATAAACGAGGTAATAGAGGACTTTACCTCTGGGCGTACGGAGATTTTGGAGTGCATTTCAAAACTGATGCAGGGCGATTTTGCGGCGGAATTACGTATCTTCCCAGGGGACGAAATGTACATAAACAGCATTATCGAGACACTTAGGGAAACGATAACCGACCTTGCAACGGGGATTACCAAGATGGCTAAGCATTTAAGAAACGGCAATCTGAATTACACATTAGATCCAAACCGCTATCACGGGAGCTGGTCAGATGTTGTAAAACAGCTAAATGAGGTTATGTCCGCCGTTCGTAATCCGCTAACCGAGATTAGCAAGGTTTTGAACAAGGTTCAGGTGGGCGATTTTAGCGAAAAGGTAGTCGGCGACTTTAACGGGGAATTTCAGGCGATAACGAACACTTTAGATAAGACCTGCAATACAATTTCCTCTTATATAAATCAGATAAACGACTGTTTGGGGCAGCTCGCACAGAAGAATCTCCTAAACGGCATCGATGGCGAATATGTGGGGCGTTTTGCCACGATTAAGGATTCTGTAAACACGATAGTTTTCGAGTTAAACGCCGTTTTAAGCGAAATTTCGGAGGCATCGCATCGGATTTCAGATAATGCCGAACATATAAATTCTCAATCGGATCAACTAGCACGAGGTGCGGACAACCAAACCCAGACTTTACAGCAGCTTTCGGAGAGCATAAATTATGTAGATGAGCAATCCACAAAGAACACCGTACGTGCGAAAGAGGCAACGCAACTTGCACAGGTTTCAAAGGCGACTGCCGAAACGGGCTTGGCAGAAATACAAAACTTATTAGATACCATGGAGTCGGTGGTGGATTCCTCCAACAAGATTTCCAGCATAATAAAGACCATCGATGCAATAGCGTTCCAAACGAATCTTTTGGCTTTAAACGCTTCTGTAGAGGCGGCTCGTGCGGGCGAGCATGGCAAGGGGTTCTCTGTGGTGGCTGAAGAGGTGCGTAGTTTAGCCAGCCGCTCTGCCACCGCCGCCAACGAGACTACTACGCTAGTACAGGAGGCGATTTCTCGCATAGCTGACGGTCGCAAGAAAGCGATAGAGACTTCTGACAATTTTGCACAGATAGTTGAAAATGTTACAGAGACTTCTGAGGTTATAGAAAAAATCCACAACTCGCTAGTTAAGCAGAGCACTGACATCACGAACATAACGGACGGTTTAACTCAAATCAACGAAGTTGTAAAAAACAACTCCATAGCCAGCAAGGACAACGTAGAAATAGCCGAGAGCCTAAACAAACAAGTTTCTTCACTAGAAGAAAAAATAGCAAAATTCACCTTAAAAGATTAGGACCGTGGGGCTCTGCCCCACACCCCGCTGGGGGCCAGCCCCA
>WRKH01000006.1 GCA_009778175.1 Turicibacter sp. | reverse complement strand
TTCTTCCCAAATTTCCTTGTCATCGTCGCTCTCGATATACCACGCATCCAGCAAGAATCCATCTCGGTTTATCCGCTCTGGGAACTCTACTAATTCCTTACGCTTGGCGTATTGATAATATGGCTTCGCGCCTGGGTGCGTTATGAATTCGATTGTCAATCTCCTCCGCTTCCACAATAGGAAGAAGATAAACCAACCCAATCCCAACGCCGCACCTGGTATCGCCATTAAACTCGATAACGATAATCCTGCCTCAAATCACTCGACGGTATTTTTATCATGCTTTTGGAAACATACGCCGTTGCAGACGTTCAACTGTATTTTCTAACTCCAAATCTCCATTGTCCATAGCTATACGATATGTGCCACGCATAGACGTAATTTCTACAAATCGCCGTGCGGAAAACAGATATATTAGCCCTGTAACACATATAATTACAGCGAGAGCAATTATTGCTAATAAAAAGATCTCCAAACTCAATAAAAGCACCATAATCCCCGTTGGAAATAACATGACATACATCGCTTTTTTGGAGCGTTGAGTTATAATTTCAACCGCAAGTATGTCTTTGTAGTATAATGAATTTTTGCCATACGCCTTAGAGATAAAACCATTTGACACTACGTAGTATTCTCCCTGAATGGTTATGCAACTATCTAACAATGTGAGTTTTGTAGTTATCATTAGGCTAAGACCTTGCCGCATTTTCCGCAGGAATGGGCATTTTTTTCGATTGCTTCACCACAATGGTAACAAAAATCAGCATCATATTCGATTTTAGATTTTTCCATGTCGTCATAATTTTCATAACCATCCCCCTCAACGAAATTCTGGTCAATAGCAGTCGCACTGTATAGGTCTTTCACAAGGTGAATATTCCTAATAAAATTGTCCCCTTCTAAATCTTGAAACCAGCTTACGTCAAATGAAATATTCCCACCTGCGTACTCAATAGATAATAAAGTCATACGTTTGAGATAATAAATACCTATAAAAGATAGGCAAACCACTATTCCAATCGCAATGCCAGTAAAATTCTCCTCGATAGTTGCACCTAACCATAAATGCACTATGACTCCTATAACAAAGGCAATGCCAGCATAAATAAGGTATTGTATAGGGCTATAATATACATAACCCACACCTGTAACATCTTGCACATTAACAACTTTTCGTTGCAAAACACGAATAAGTTTTCCTCCATCGTTTAGAGAGAAAGTCTTACCCGAAAAGTAAACCCTTTTGTTTGTTAATGTTGCTCCTGATTGTTCTACTCCTCCTCCTGACAAAAAGTTAGCTATGTAGCCTGTTCCAAGAGTTGTAATCTGATTTTCATCAGGGCTAAAAAACTTTCCGCCATATGTATTACCATTTTCCATATTTGTGATGCTCCCATGTGTAGCACCACATTCTGTGCAAAATTTTGCTCCATCTTCCAGCTTTGCACCACAATTTACACAAAAAATCATATTTTTTTCCTCCTTGACTGTTTTATAATTTTATTTTTTGAAAGCTAATCCAAGCCCATAATCCGCATTGCCGCAGATTCAAAAGCTAGTGCAAACATAACATCCTTATCCATAGCTTCGAGGTAATAGCGTTCAACGAAATCCATTAAAATCCACTGTGCCTCATTATCCATTACTGCGAGGGCTTGCGAGCCAACCACCATCCACATGGCATATTCGTCAGCGGAATTTTCTATAAAAAATAATAGCAAATGGTATGGGTTATCGCCAATATGTAATAAGTAGAGTGAGTATTACTACTACGCCGTAAAACACAATGATTGGAATTATTGCTGTGTTCATACGTTTGCCGGATTGTCGTTTGCCTGGTCGGTTTGGTGGAGTAGCAAAATTGCCCACGTTATTAGGGTTGCCAGATAGGGCAGTACCGCAATTTTTGCAAAATTTCGCATTTTGGGCGTTTTGTTTGCCGCAATTTGGACAAATCATAATAGTTCCTCCTTAAATTTATTTTTTATTTTTGATTACCTCATAAAATTGTGTTGCTAAAATTTCGCAACAAAAAAACACAAGTAACGGCTCACTCTCTTAATGGAAATAAGCGGTTTGCTTGCGTTGGCAAGGGTTTTGTTATTTTTAAGCACGACAAAAGGGCGGAGACTAGGCGGCTAAGGCTCTGCTCTGCTCTGCTCTGCTCTGCTCTGCTCTGCTCTGCTCTGCTCTGCTCTGCTCTGCTCTGCTAATTATACCATAGTTCGGCAACGTTTGTCAACCCCTTTCTAAAAAAATTCTCGTCGTTTTACAACATTTTTCGACTTTTGGTTGGGTTTCCGCCAGTTGCCTTGAAAATCCAACACTTTTTATATTATACAGCATCGGATTTTATTTGTCAAAATTTTTTTGGAAATTTTTTGAAAAAAATTCGACAGAATTTTGAATTTCCACAAAAATATGTTATAATATTAGCAAAAGGAGCGAAAACCATGCAAAACGTAGATACACACCACAACTTCGACAAGGTTTTTAAGGAAAGCTTGGAGTTGTTTTTGGGTGGAAAGTTGGATTTTTTCGATGTCATGTTGGACGGCGTTATCACGCAAATATTAGCCACCGAATTTACAGAAACGGCTACTAAAAAGGCTTTT
>WRKH01000005.1 GCA_009778175.1 Turicibacter sp. | reverse complement strand
CTTGAATGTACTCCTCCGTGTAGCTGAGTTTGTCCACCAAAAATTTCTTGGGAATACTCGTCCTTGTAGCCCCAGTATCCAGCAGAAAATCATGGGTATAGGAATAGGTAAGGCTTTGATGCAATCTCCACCTTTTCCCCTCCTCCGCACCGTGCGAGCGAGTTTCCTCGCACACGGCGCTCCAACTAAATTTATTATTCTCTAACTAATTCTTGGTTTCCTGCTAACAGTCTTAAAGAATTTACCTTTTTCAAGCCTTTGTCATCGAGATTTAACTTCGTCAGATACCTTCGAATCGTATCCGACTGGGTAGCGTGTATAAGTTTATGAGCGTGTCCGCTAATCCATATCAAGTTTTTGTACTCGTCCGTTCCGCCGTGTTGCTTGGGGAGTTTGTGGTGGCAGTTCATATTGTCGATTTGTAGATATTCGCCTGTAATTCCACATTTTCCCCGTTGTGCAGACATCAACGATATACGGTTGTCGTTGTATTCAACGGATTTATCGTATTCTTTTTGTAGTAGTAGATAGTTGATTATGGCAGTTGTTCCGTCTTTAAGGTTCTTATGTATAAATTCTCGCCCTTTTTCTGTATATTTGCTTGTTTCTTGTGTAAAATTCATAGGAGCTTTGAACTTTTGTCCATATATTGGGAATATTGCAATTCCTGCCACAATGTTGAGTTTCCCTTTATATTCTCCATATAGTTCCTTGTACGTTTTCGTTAAGGCTTGTGGTGGTGGGTGCTTTTTACGTTTCTTCCCCCTTACCACTTTGGTATTTTTCGTTACTCTGTTGTAAAGGCTCTTGGCGACTATAAAGTTTATTTTATTCATATCCAAGCTAACTTCTGTTGCAATCTTATAGTGGTTATGCACTCCCAAGATTTGTGAGTTTAGCTTGTTTACTTGCTGTGGCGTAGTGTTTTTAATCTGTGTCGATAGCTTGTTTATAATCGCCTTTTTCGCTTTTTTAAGTATATGACTTTTTGTAACCCATTTTCCCCGTTTTTTCTTGACCTTGATAGCAAATCCTAAAAATTCTGTTGCGTTTTTCTTGACGTTCGTGATTTTGGATTTTTCGGGGCTTATTTCTAGTCCCAATCTCTCTTTCAACCACATTTGCGTTGCTTTGTATATCCTCTTGGCTGTGTCGAAATCTCTACAAAGTATTTTGAAATCGTCTGCGTATCGTACCGCAAAAAATTCTTTTAGATTGCTTTTCTTAATTGCTGTTATTCTGTTGTTACAGTCAGAGCGTTTCAGCTTATACTGGTATTTCGTTTTAAATGTTTCAAATTGGTCAGAAAGCCACCAATCTAATTCATTAAGAACCACGTTTGATAACAGTGGACTTATAATTCCGCCTTGCGGCGTTCCTTTTGTGGGTTTTCCCACTCCATCAATATCACTTTTGAGCATACGCCCTATTATGCTTATTAGGGATTTGTCTTGTACGCCCAAAGTCCATAATTGTTTTAACAATTTGGCGTGATTTACATTGTCGAAGAACCCTTTAATGTCGATGTCCACTACATAATGTAGCTTGTTCTTGCTCATTAGAAACTTTGTCCTTGCAATAGCGTGTGATGTGGTTCTGTTGGGTCTAAAACCGTAGCTGTGATTGTGGAATCTTGCCTCACATATGGGGTCTAGGACTTGTAGTATTGCCTGTTGTATTATCCTATCGTCCATGCACGGTATTCCTAGTGGTCTTGTCTTCGTGGGGTCATGGGGTTTGGGAATTTCTACTCGTCTTACTGGTTTTGGTTTGTAGTTTGCTAATTTGGCTTGAAAGTAGGCTATAAACTCCATTTCCGTCCAGTTTTCATACTCTGTTATGTTTTTCTTGTCTACTCCTGCCGTGGTACTACCTTTATTCTTCTTTATGTTGCGGTAGGCTAGGAGTATGTTGTTTTCGCTGTTTATGATGTCCGTGAGATTTGTGAAGATTTTCCCTCTTTTTGCCATATCGTAGAGTTTGTCGAAGATTTGTTGCAGGTCATAATACTCGATATTTCTTATTTGTTGCTTTTTAGGTATTTTCTCTTGTGTTCGATTTACAGTCAAGTCGATTTCTCCTTTCGGATAATATCTCTCTTAGTCGCACCAGAACCTTGATTTTACCTAGATTTAGTTAGTTTTGCTAAATTTAGTCTTGTGGCTGTTCCTCCGTCCCCATTACAGGGATTTCACGGGTCGTGCCACTGCTCTCACAACGGTTAAAAATGGTTATACTTGCGTTTTCCCATTTAAGCCTGTCGCTAGACAGTTTGTGTTTTTCGCTCCGTTGTTTTCCGCGTTCCGACTACTCTATCTGTTCATATGTCCTTAGGTGCTTGCTATGAGCCTACGTGCTTGATAACGCCTGTAACGTTATAAGGTGTTTCATAATGGAGATTTTTACTCTACCTCTGCACGTCCACCCCTTGGTGTATACGCATTTCTACGTATTTAAAATTTAGACCCTTACATTCGCAAAGTTTGTCAGTCAATGTTGAGGTACAATAGATAGGTAACAAAAAACAAGGCAACCCCAGATCCAAGTGATATAATAAAAATGGCAAATATTACTGGAAAAGGGGAAACCTT
>WRKH01000004.1 GCA_009778175.1 Turicibacter sp. | reverse complement strand
CCCCCACACCCCCGCAAGGAGCGCGCCCCTTGACCCGCTCATTTTGTTTGAATTTCGGGAAATGTTTGGATTGGTTTTGCGTAGGGGCGGATATTATCCGCCCGCCCTCGCCAAACGCTAAATTTCTCCAAACGCCCATTTTACGGCATCAACCGCTCTTTCACAACCTCCAAAAGAGCCGCATTTTCTCGGCAATTTTTAATACGATACGCCGACATTAAACGGTCGATGTCCGTCTCCGTCATATTGCGGAAACGTGCGGCATACATGGGCTGCAACAACGCCGCCGCATAGCCTGTTAAAGCCACATAGTTAAACGCAAGCTGATTAGAACGCCGATTATACGGAGCGTGTGAAACGTCCATCATAAAATCCGCTAATTCCGCCGCTTTCTCACGCCCAGGGCACGGCTCGAACAGGGCGACAAAATTCTCCGCTCCGAGTTTTTTCTTCATCTGCTGAATCGGCTGAATTATCTGCATTAACTCGGATTCTGGGTCGAGCGTAACCCAACCCATAACGCCAGCATCTTTGTAAGTCCACGCCGTCCAATGCGCGCCACATTCGTTGTAAACAGCCAGCTGATCGCCCATCGAACGCACTCGGTCGGGAACCTGCTCGGCGGGCCCGTGATATTGCGAACCGAACTCGCTGACCCAACACGGTGCATTGTGCTTTTGCGTGAAAATGTAGGCTTGATGGTTCGTAAATTCTAGGCGGTGGCGGTTCTTGTCCCAGTACGTTTGATCCGCTCCAAAATGCCCAGGATAGGCGTTTGGCCCGAATCCAGACATGGCGTAAGAGTGTGCAGAATACGCCAAATTCTCGGAAAACGGCGCGTCCAATCCGTCAAAGAAACGTCCGTAATTATCGCCCTCCATGAAAATGATATGCTCCGAATCGATCGCTCGTATATCCGCCACAAGCCGCTTGTATACGGCATTTATAATCTCCCAGTTCGGACGATAGTTTTCATAGAAATCGAATGGGTGGTCGCCGTTCGGCGTGTTGGAACACGGCTCGTTCATCAGCTCGTAGCCAGCCACCGCCGCACGCCCTTTGTAGCGCCGTGCAATCTCGCACCACAGCCCAGAAAGCCTGTCCTGGAAGTGTTTGTGCGTCCAAAAAAGCGACGCACCACGCTCGTTGTCGCCGTGCCAATGGCAATTTTGCCAGCCAGGCACAACGTGCATCTCCAAAACCGCATAGATGCCGTGTTTTTCGCAGGCTTTTATCGCATTTTCTAACCGAACAAAACCGTCCTCTTTGTACTCGAACGGTGTTAAATCATCCTCGAAATGCTTGTAATTTAGGGCAATGCGAACGCAAGTAACGCCCAACTTTTTCAGAAAAACGACATCGTCTTCATTAAAGAAATTGTCAAGCAGCCGTTCAAAGAAATATCGTCCGACTTTTTCGCCCAAAACGTCCCGAATGTGCCGTCTTATGCCTGTTTCCGTGCCTGGGTAGCCATTGATAAAATCCTCCATGTTCATCCACCCACCGATACACACGCCCCTTAGCCAAAAATCCTTGCCAGCGGCTGTTATTTTCCCGTTTTTTACTTGTAGTAACTCCATGATTTGCTCCTTTATATATGAAAATTTTATGAAACTGTATTATTTTTCGTCCCCTTGAACCGTATTTGCAAATTCAACTTTAACCTAACCTCTCCGTTCTCGCTATACAGACTTGCGAAATCGTGGCGGCTTGTGCTGGCTCGTTCTAACTTTGTGTTCGCAAGTAAATATTCCTTGAAAGCATCACGATTATATATGTGATACGCCACAATATCGCCGTTTTTCTTGACAATTATGTAGCCGCCCAAAACGTCGTCCAAACCGCTCCAATTTGCAGACGGCTTTAATCCCAAAGCCACCGCACATAGCAATTCCTTGATTTTGTGCCTGTAAAAATTGGTGTTGCGGTTCAGCGGATTTTTTGTCGTGATTCGTGCCGTTAATTCCGCTAAATCTGCCAAATTTTCCGTGTAGTAAATTGTCAACATTTCCGAGATTATTAGCGGCATATGGCTGTCAATCATGGCTAGATTATTTGCGAATGTGGCGTTTTCGGTAGTTGCAAAGGTTAATTTTCCACCGTTTTGTTGAATCGCTTGCATTCTGTCGAGGATTTTGTTGCGTGTTGAAATGCTGTTGATTGCTGTGATGTGGCTGTCGGCGAGGTTTTCCACGGTATATATGAAATTTGTGGCTTTGCTGGCATTTAGCAACGTTGGCGGACTGCCAATTTCACTTTTTATGCTAAATCCAACCAAACTTTCGTAGCCAGTGCGAAAATCGTGCAACTGGATATTTATATCGGATTTATCGGCGGTTGGGGCTTTCAGCTTTGTGATGTAAATACTTTTTATGAATGTTTCCGTTTTGTCAACCTTGATATTGCTACTGCCCGTGTTTATGGCGTTGTAGAGGTAGTCCGCCTGTTCGCCGAACGTCTGCACGGAGACATTCTGCAAATTTTCGCCGTTTAGATAAATTTTTATCTCGGATTTTTCGGCGAAATATTCGTATTTTTCGCCCTGCGTTTCCTCTCGGATAATTTTTATTA
>WRKH01000003.1 GCA_009778175.1 Turicibacter sp. | reverse complement strand
TGAAAAGTGGACAAACTTTAAAATTTGTTTGGGTTTGAGGGACACGATTGGTAGAATTGGCAAGAGATATGGGCAAGTTTTGCCCAACAGCAAAAAAATTTGTAGTGGTTGGAGTGAATCCACGACCCACCAATAACGAAAGTTGGGGGGCGGCTGGTGTCCAGTGGACACCGTTTAGCCGTTTGCGGAGCAACAAGGGGGCTTGTCCCCTTGCGGGGTCCAGGGGCAGAGCCCCTGGCGGGTCTGGGCAGAGCCCAGGGTCTTGAAGGAGGTAATGTTATGAGTATGAGAGTTACTAGCTCTATGATGACTAATAATATGTTGTTGCATATGAATAGAGCGATGAGAGATATGGATACGCATTTTGAACATTTGGCTAGTGGTCGAAGAATCAATGTTCCTAGCGAAAATCCGCTGGTGGCGGCTAGGGCTATGAAATTTCGGTCGAATATTGTCGCTAATGAAAATTTTCAGCGGAATGTTGAAACGGCACTTGGGTGGATGGAACGGACAGAAGCGGCGCTCGATAGCGTTGTTGAGACGCTTATGGTAAGTGTTAGAGACCATCTGAATCATGCGGCTAATGACTTTCTGTCGCTGGCGGAAAGAGACGTTTTGGTGAACCAGTTGCAAAACCTGCTTGAACAAATTGGGATTGAAATGAATTCACAGCAAAGCGGACGATACCTGTTTTCAGGGCTGCGGACGGATCAGCCGCCCATTTTCAGGAGTACGCCGCCTAGCGATTTGTCGTTCCGCATAACGCAGAATTTCAATTTTCAGGATATTGAGCGGACGTTTTCGTTACAGATTTTTAATCCTGAACGGATTGACGAAAACGATCCGAGCCAGGGCTATCAGCCAAACTTGCCTGTGCGGCATGAGGTGCATATTTTGAAATTGGCGTATAGCGGCAGCGGCATGGGCTTGCCTGTTGTGCCTGGCTTTGGCGTGGTGGAAATGTCGGCGACTGACAGAGATGCGTACGCACCAGTTGAGCCTGGGACGGTGCATTTTATCCGTGAAACTGGCGAGTTGGTTTTTAACTCGGCGGACGTTACTGGGAACGTCGGACTGGGCAATTTTCCCATGAATATCACATATGAAATGAGTCAGTTTCAGATAGGGGACTTGAACCCAGCGGTATATTTTGAGGCGGAATTGTTGTATGCACCAGACGGTCATTCCTTGCGGCATTTATGGAATTTAGGGCCGCCGCATACATTTTTGACAATGGAAAATCAGGAATTACGGTATGAATTTGGGCGGCTGGTAACTGTGCCAGTCAACACACTTGCCAAAAACGCCGTAACGGATAAATTGATGACGGATTTGCGCCGCACAATAGATTTTGTGCGGAACGTACGCCCAACGGACGAGAATTTATTACGTGCAATGTACAGTTCGCCGCCTTTTAGCCTAGAAGGCACGGAACTTAACAATAAAATTGCCGAGCATCAATCGGACGAAATGGCAATGATAAACGAGGTTATGAACGACCGTTTTAACAATATGCTGATGTTAATAGATCGCCACGGTGCGGACACAAGGCGAGAAATAACGGATTTAGGCAGCCGCGGTCGGATGTTGGAACTTATCCAAACGAGGCTTGAAGGGGACGAGGGCAATTTGAACCGCTTAATGAACAGCAACGAGGCGACAGACGTAGCGTGGACAGGCTCGATGTTGGCGACGGCGGAAGTGCGGTTCTTAATTTCAATCAACGTGGGGGCAAGCATAATAAACGTAACGCTTGCGAACTTTTTACAGGTATGAAAACGATTAGCACAAAGAATTTCGGCGAACTGGAATACGATCCGCAGTCCGTGATAACATTCGCCGAGGGTTTGCCAGGTTTTGACGACCTGACAAAGTACATTCTCCTCACGGACGAGGAGAGCGAGGGGTTATTCCATTGGTTACAGTCCGTTGAAGACGGCGATTTGGTTTTTGTACTCCTAAACGTCAAGCAGATAATGCCAGATTACGAGCCGACAATCAACGCCGAGCTTTTGGACGCTTTACTGGCAGGGGACGAGAACGCCGAACTATTTTATTACAACATAGCGGTAGTACCAGAGGACGTAAAGCAGATGCGCGTCAACTTAAAAGCACCGATAATAATCAACGAGTCGGCACGTTCTGGGATGCAGGTTTTGGCGGCAAACGAGGAATACAGCATACGCCATTACATATTTAACGCATTGGCGAACACGGAAAATTCCACCGAAGATTCCACCGACAGGGAGGACAAAAAATGTTAGCCCTATCGAGGAAGAAAGGCGAGTCAATAGTAATAGGCGGCGAGATAGAAATAACGGTGATAAGCGTACAGGGCGATCAGGTAAAGTTAGGGTTCATAGCACCCAAGACGGTAACAATTCATCGCAAAGAGATTTACGACCAAATCCAAACCGAAAACCGAGCCTCCACCACCACCACAATAAAACGCCTAAGCGACTTAAAGCAGTTGACTCAAAGGTCAAAAGATTAAGACCGTGGGGCTCTGCCCCACACCCCGCAAGGGGCTCTGCCCCTTGACCCCGCTGGGGGCCAGCCCCCAGACCCCC
>WRKH01000002.1 GCA_009778175.1 Turicibacter sp. | reverse complement strand
GGCGGGGGTTTGGGGGCTGGCCCCCAACGGGGTCTGGGGGCGCCTGGTGTCCTGTGGACACCGTTTAGGCGTTGCGAGTAGCACCAGAGCCCCAGGGTTTTATAACTCTATCTGTAGGGTTCGTCCGACAGAGGGGATTTTTTGTATTCTGTATTTTTCTGTTTCTTCTTCTGGTTGAAATAATGGCTTGAATGTGGTCAATAAAGTGTTTTGACGTAATGTGAAAACCTGTACACCGTTAGAATTGCGGGTCGCAATGGGTGTAAGTATGGCTGTGTTAAATACTAACGCCTTGTCGTTGCCACGTATCAAAAATATATCACAATCATTCGGAATGTACGCCATTCCCACCAAGTTGAATTTTTCAGAATATGCCTTCAAAATCTTCTTGCGGCGTATCTCGTAAGAAGAAAGCGGCACTTTGGCTAGTTTGCCGTTTTCGTATGCAAATAGCATGAACCCACTATAATCAAGCGTTGCGTGAATATAACAAATTTCCTCCGACTCGTCCATTTCAAGTAGATTGGGCAGGTAATCGCCTAAAACAGCAGCCTTTGAATCACCGAAATCGTTCGCCCGTACCTTATAAACCGCATATCTGTTGGAAAAAAATAGAATATCCGCAATGTTCGAGGTCTCCAATTCCTGCAAAATGCGGTCGCCTTCTTTCACATTCTGCTCTGTTGGTTGCCGCAAATTGGCTATCTTTTTGAAATAACCCTGCTCCGTTACAATTAACTTGATCGGATAGTCGGGAATCTCCTCTTTTTCCTCAAAAAATTGCTCCTCTTCTATAATCTCCGTACGCCGTGGCGAACCATATTTTTTCGCCACAGCTTTTAGCTCCTTGGCTATGAAATTGCGTAACTCATCGTCGTCATCGAGCAATTTTTTCAAATCATCTAGCTGTTGTTGTAAGTCGTCAAGCTCGGCGACCTTTTTCTGCAAATACTGGCTGTTAAGGTTACGAAGACGTATCTCCGCTATATATTCAGCTTGACTTTCAGCTATTTCGAACGCCTCCGCCAAATTGCTAACTACCAAGTCTTCCAGTTCGGTCTGTCTGATTATCTTTATCGCTCTGTCAATATTTGCAGGTATTTTGGCAATTTTTGCCAAGCCCTCGAGCAGCAATATTTGTTTCTCCAATCGGTCAATATCGTGGCGGAGTCGGCGTTTTAAACATTCCATCCTAAAGGCTAGCCATTCCGTGAAAATTTCTATAATACCCATGGTACGCGGACGGCTGGCTATTAAAAAATTAAAGTTGCAGCTAAATGTATCCTGTAGCGTAGTAAGGTCGAAAAGGCGGCGCATTATCCTATCGGGATCAGCTGATTTTTTTATATCGATGGCTATCTTTAAGCCACGCAAATCTGTTTCATCTCGTATATCTACAATATCCTTTAGTTTGCCCGATTTTACCAGAGCGACCACCTTGTCGATTATTGCCTCAATCGTTGTTGTGTACGGGATTTCATAGACCTCTATGCAGATGTTATTCTTGCGGTCTCTTTCGATTCTGTATTTTGCCCGCAATTTGAAACTGCCCCTGCCTGTTTGGTAGATCGCCTCTAGTTCCTCACGTTTATATATTATCTGTGCCCCTGAAGCGAAATCGGGGGCGAGAATACCTTTCATAATGTCAAGATTGGGGTTGATTATCCACTTCGCACAGGTATTGCAAATTTCGACTAGATTAAAACTACAAACGGAGCTTGCCATTCCCACAGCGATTCCTTGGTTGGGCGTGGTTAAAAGATTGGGGAATGTCGTTGGCAAAAGCACAGGTTCAAGCGTGGTGGAGTTGTAGTTATCTACCATATCTACGCTATCTTTGTCGATATTGCTAAAAATTTCATTACAGATAGAATCGAGTTTTACCTCCGTGTAACGGCTGGCGGCAAAAGCCATATCTCGAGAATATTGCTTGCCAAAGTTCCCCTTTGAATCCACAAAAGGGTGGAGTAATGCGGCGTGCCCACGGGTAAGACGAACGAGCGTCTCATAAATGGCGGCATCGCCATGTGGATTTAGCCGCATCGTTTGCCCCACAACATCTGCCGATTTTATGCGTCCGCCCGTAAGCAAGCCCATTTTATACATGGTGTAAAGCAATTTGCGGTGCGAGGGCTTAAAGCCGTCTATTTCAGGGATTGCACGGGAGATTATAACGGACATTGCATAGGGCATATAGTTAAGTTCGAGGGCTTCGGGGACGGGTTGGCGTGTTATCGGCGATTCTTTAGCGGGTTGGCGTATCGCAGGCGTTTCGGTGGTCTTTATTGTTTTTGTGATTTTATTCATAAACCTGCCTATCTCTTTATTGCGCCCGGCGCGAGTCGAACGCGCGACCTACCGCTTAGGAGGCGGTCGCTCTATCCTCTGAGCTACGGGCGCAAAAATCAAATTCATCTAACCTTGTCTAAAACCGTGGGGCTCTGCCCCACACCCCGCTGGGCTCTGCCCAGACCCGCAAGGGGCTCTGCCCCTTGACCCCGCTGGGGGCGCGCCCCCAGAC
>WRKH01000001.1 GCA_009778175.1 Turicibacter sp. | reverse complement strand
ACAACGACAACGATGATTCCCACAACCACAATGAAAGTGGCTATTATTGGGATAATTAGCTTGCTTTTTAGGTTGTTAAACATGGCAAAACTCCTTTGATTTTGAAATGGAGATGATTGCCCCGCACCTCGCTGGGCATCAAGATCCGCATTTTTGTATTATTTTTTACAATGTCTATTGAAATCTGCGGGGGTTTCGCACCGTTTTACAAAACGCTCGCACATTTTTATGGAAACCTATTAAACGATTTGTCTAATATTATATGCAAGAAAAAATCATTTGTCAAGAGGCGGGTCAATTTTATTGCAATATTTTCGGGTTTTGTCAAGGGCGGGTCATTTTCATTGCAATATTTTTGGGTATGGTGTATAATATGATTTCAAATCAAAGATTGAGGGAGGCAAATTATGAAATTGCCAAGAGAATATTTTTGCAAGGTCTTGAAGGAAATTTTGGCTATCGACAGCCCCACTGGTTTCACGAAAAGGGTAACGGCAAAGTTGGAAGAATACGTCAAGGAATTGGGCTACCCCTATTACTTTACGAATAAAGGCAACCTGATTGTCGAGATGTCGGGCAAATCCGATAAAAATATAGGCATCTCCACGCACGTGGACACTTTAGGGCTTGCGGTGCGAGGCTTTAGTTCCGATGGCACTCTAACCTTTATTCGTGTGGGCGGTGCAATTTTGCCGACTTTGGACGGCGAATACTGTCGCATCTATACAAGGGACGGCAAGGTCTATACGGGAACAATTTTATCCAATGCACCCGCTATCCATGTTCACGATGAGGCACAAAAAATGGAACGCAAGGCGGAAAATATGCACATACGTTTAGATGAAGAGGTAAAATCCGACGAGGATGTTAAAAAATTGGGGATTTTGGCAGGCGATTTTATCTGTTATGACACAAAAACCGTTATCACAGACAATGGCTTTATAAAGAGCCGTTTCTTAGACGATAAGCTATCGGCAGCCATATCCATTGCTATGTTAAAATACCTAAAAAATGAGGCAATTACGCCCTCACATAATGTTAAATTTCTGTTTAGCACCTATGAAGAATTGGGGCATGGGCTGGCTCATCTGCCCGAAGGCATATCGGAAATTTTGGCAGTAGATATGGGCTGTATCGGCACAGATTTAACCTGTACGGAATACGATGTTTCCATATGTGCAGCCGATTCTACTGGTCCATACGACTATGATTTTACAAGCCGTTTAATCGAACTTGCAAAAACGGCAGAAATAAGCTATGCCGTTGACATCTATCCGCATTATGGTTCGGACGTTTCCGCCGCCCGAAATGCTGGGCATGACGTAATAGGCGGTTTGATCGGGCCTGGTCTGTCTGCAAGTCACGGCATGGAACGCAGTCATATAAAGGCTTGCGAGAGCACTTTTGAATTACTATACGCCTATCTTACGTCCCCATAAACTTTTAAAACACGAAACCGTGTTCCCTATAAAATAGCTGTAGCCCCTCGGTGGTCAGGATAAAATACATATCCGCCAACTGCACTGTGTCGCCCAATGCAAGTATCTGTATGTCAATGTTGTTGCGGCGAGCCTCTGTTTGTAGCCGCAAACCCAACCCAGAGCTTAAATCTAGCCATTCGGGAGCGTATAATATCGTTACCCTATTTTGCATTGCCAATTCTATCAAGCCCATGATATTTTGGCGATTGGTGGCAGTTACAAAAGCGGCGTTGGCTGTGTTTATCCCTCGACGATCCAAATATGGCATAATCGTTGTAGCACCCGTGTTCATGCCAAGGAGTCTGTTGTTTCCGCCGCCATTTACAACAAAGGAAGACGAGCCGTAAGTTACCACATAGCTGCCAACGTCCAACGCCGTTACATTAAAGTTACGCCGATTCAATGACTCGAATGCGATTGCCGTTACCAAAAAGACGGAGACGACCACCATTATTTTAGCTCTTTTCGCAAATATTTCCCCGAATCCGCTATACATAAATCCAAAAGCCAACATACAGGCGAGCGAGGCAACGGTAACTAAAAGCCCCCAATTTCCCAACAGCCAAATCGAGCCAGGCAACGACAGGAAAAAGCCCGCTACAAACTCATAAAACTGCAGAATATAGTAGACAGCTCCCCCCAAAAAGCTCGCAACGCCCAATGATACTAACCCGATAAGCCCCATAACCATTCCCAGCACCACCAATAATACAAAGGTTGGGGCTACTATCATGTTGACCAAAATGCTATATGTGGATATGTACGAAAAATAGTACGCCAAAATGGGATACGTCGATACGCTGGCGACTATATTATATGCCAAAAGCTGTCGAAAAGCCGTTGGCGGCAAAAATTTGCTCAATGCTCGTTCCGTTGGCTTGGTTAGAAGGACTATCCCAAAAACTGTGCCGAAAGATAGTTGAAAGCCCACGCTAAACAGATATAGCGGCTCGTACAGTAACAGTAGCATACAGGCAAAAGAGACCGAAGCGAGAGCATCCTGATCTCGGTACAGAATCCTGCCGAAAACAACTAC